>JAFIGB010000386.1 GCA_020831705.1 Candidatus Sumerlaeia bacterium
CAGTTGGTGAAATAGAAAGGGGGGCGCCGCGTGGCGCCCCCCTTGTGAGTCTGGTGTTCGGCCGTGGCCGGTGTTGTTAATCAACCCCGGGCTTTGCCGGAAGCGCGGTGCGCACAGCAGCCTGGAAGCGGAGAATCTGGAGGGGGTTCGGAAGGGTCAACGGTGTATTGACATTGCCTGTTACGTTGAGGGCATTGAGGTCACCGGGAAATCCTGTCCCATTGATGATTTGAAGGGCGCGGACGGCATCGGCAAGTTCAACGCTACCGGTGCCGAGAACATCACCGAGAACGGGGTAGTTACCCTGGTTGGCGGGGTTCGTTCCGGCGTTGAGTTCGTACCAATCGACGTAGCCGTCACCATCGCTATCGAGGTTGATCACGAAGGGTTCGATGCCATCGGTGCCGTCCGGACGGCCGTTGCCGGCGGTGTCGAAGGCATTGAAGGCGGTGTCGAAGTGGGGTGAAAGCTCGAAGACGTCGTAGATACCGTCAGCGTCGCGATCAAGCTGGGCGACAATCATGGTGTCGACGATATTGAGCCCTTCACCGGGAAGGCCGACTTCCTTGGCAAGGCCGGGGATGTAGCCGCCGTTGTGGGCGATGGAGTGTTCGGAGGAGTACCAGTTGGACTGGACCTGGACTGAGCCGGGGTCAAAACCGCCGGGTTCATTAACGCTGACCACATTGTCGCCGTAGATAAGGTTGTGGGAAACGGTGATAGAGGCATCGTTGGAGGCCAGAAGCAGGTGGGCGTCGGCGCTGTTGGAGAGGGCCGCCAGCTCGACAGAGACCTGGGCGGAACCTTCGGCGGCGATGGCGACGTCATGGTCGCGAAGTTGCAGCGAGCGGACGTTGAGGTCAGCCATTGCTGTCAGGCCGGTGTTGGGGCTCGTGGCGGGTGTGAGGAAGGTGCCATGGACGCCGCTGCCGGTGATCGTGATTGGCTGATTCACCGTGGTGGCGGTGGGGAAGGTACCGAAGCCAACGTTGACCTGGCCGCCGCTGTAATCGAGGGCGCGGACGCCCCGCTCGATGGAAGCAAGTGGCTGGAGGGGGTTGGTGCCGGGATTTGAGTCATCGCCTTCGGGGGCTTCAGCCACCCAGATGGTGGAGGGCTGGAAGGCACCGATTGCGGTTCCATCGCTGGCCGCCGAGAGGGCGGGTGATGCGGCGGGATCGGGGCCAAGTTCGAGGGCGAAGCGTGCCCGGGTATCGGATCCTTCACCAACGAGGGCGGGGTCAACATCGACCAGGGCGTCGTTGAGATCCGACTGCACCGTGCTGTGCAGGTAGTTGTCGAAGAAGAGATTGGTGAACACCGCCACGGAGTTGGTTACGGGGCGGAAGATGGCTCCCGGAACGTAGCCTTCAGAGCCTGTCGGTGCGGGGACGATATTCATGGGGATGGTGGTCCCGCTGGCCGGAGCGACAACGTCGCCGGACTCCTGATTGAAGTCCCAGTGGGCGAGGAGGTTCCCATGGGGAGCGACGCCATTGGTGCGGATATTAGCGAGGGTCGACTGGTCGAGAACGGTGTTGTAGAAGGCCACGTCGTCGACAAGGGCGTCGAGGGCACGGTCGGGAACGCCGGGATCAATCCCGAAGGACATCAGGCCATTGACCGTGTCGGTAACATTTTCCGTTGTCCATGCGGGGATGGAGGGACCAAAGCCGGAAAGGTAGTCGACTTCGGTGCCATTAATATAGAGGCGGAACTCGGAGTTCTGGTCCACGTCCCAGGTGGCCTGGATGTTGGCCCACTGATCCTGAAGCGCGGCGGCACCACCGGACATGATGGAGTAGTCATTGCCCGTGGGGGTGAAGGGGCGTGCATAAAACTGACCGCCGCTGTTCTCCCTGTAGGAGAGCTGAATGCCCGTGTCTCCGGGACCTTCGAAGATATGGTTTCTCCGGGACATGTCACGCATGTTGACCCACATATTGAAGGTGCCAACGGAGCCAATGTCGAAGCTTGCATCCTGGAACGTCCCATGAGCGCCGATACCCTGAAGGGAAAGGGCACCACCGAAGACACCGCCCCCGGGGACCCATTCGTAGCCGGGATCGGATTCAAGGTCGGGATCAAGAACGGGGTCGTCGCTCTTGAAACCGGTGAAGATGTTGTCGCGGATCACGACGCTGCCGGCGGGCCTGCTGGTGACAGAGGAATCCACCTGGATCCCACGGACCTGGGCGTAATTCCCACTGGTATTCTGGAGGCCCGCATCGGCGGAGACGAAGGTGTTGTGGGCGATCTCAATCATCCCGTCACCGACATTTGTGTTAAAAACAACGATGGTGAGAATTTCCGAACCATCGGTGCGGAATCCACCTTCGACGGGGCTGCCATTGTTGTACATTCCGACACGATTGCCAAAGTAATTGTGTGTAATGATTCCGTTAATCTCGTGATGATATTCGAAATAGATAGGCCCCCACATGTAGTGGTTTTCTTCAAATACATTCTCACGAATGAGGAAGTTTGTTGCTGCACCGCGAATGGCACCACGGAAGTAATCCCCGGTGACGCGCGAATATTCCATGCGGAAGCTGTCGGCACCATTAAGAAGAACGACTGCGCTGCGCGCCATGTTTCCGAAAAGCTCGACATTCTCAATGGTGGTATTCGGTTGATTTGTTTCAATAATATAACCACGGCCAACATTTGCCAGACCGTTTCCGTAATCAATGGTCAAGGATTCGATGGTGACATTGGGTGCGCGGACCTGAAGGAAGTTTGTCGAAGTTCCAATTCCGGTGTTTCTCGAAATGGTCGAGACTTCCTGCCCCTCACCATAAATTCGGACCGAGTGGTTGATGTTGATGCCGGAGGACGGCTCGTTTGTCCTGCCTTCAAGGATTCGGATGGAATCCCCATCTTCCAGGGCGGCATTGGACAACGCAGCGGCGAGGGTGGTAAAGTCGCCCGTACCGCCAGCATCCACCACCCAGGTTGTCCCTTGGGCAGACAAGGTGCCCGCAAGAAGGAGGGCTGCCAGAACTGGTAGCCCCTTAGTGCTCTTGGTCATTTCGTTACTTCTCCTGTTTTGGATATCGGCCTGTCGGGTATACTGTTTTTTTTGTTCAAGATGAAGGAGGCCAAGGGACCCATCCATCTTCAAGTTTGATAATTCTACATCCCAAGCGTTCAGTATGCAAGTGAAATGCCTCCAAGGGGTTTTATTTTAATATTTCGCTGTTTAGTCTTAGGGGGATTTGGTATTTGATGTCTTTCGATTCTTCAAATTTGGTGAGTATTTGTTCATGTGAGCAAGTTTTTAATCAAGTTGAAAATGGAGGAGTTATGAGCAATAACAAGTGGCAGGGCTACAAAAACTAAGGAGTAGGGTTGACTTTCAAAACCGCAAGGCTAATATGGGCCAAGGTTAGTAGAGAATCCCACACTAGAATAGGTAACTACCCATGAAGACAGATTCAAGAAAGAAAAGGATGATTGGCGTCATTGCCGCTGTGGCGGTGGGGTTTGGCGCGCAAGGTGCAATGGCGCAGGACACTTGGTATGTCTCCCCCTCGGGCGATAATGGAAGCAGCGGCCAGTCACTTGTCGAGGCTTTCGAGACGATTCATCATGCCGTGGCCCAATCGACCGATGGTGACAGCATAATTGTGGAAGCGGGCGTCTATGACTTTACAAGTCTTGGAAGCTTGGTCGTGAACAAAGAATTGGTATTGCTCGGAGCGCAGCACGAAGTGGACCCCAGACCCTCGATTGGATCCACGCGCTCGAATAATGCGGCATCAGAGACCGTCATTTCAGCCGACAACACCCTGCAAACCCTATTCAACGTGACTGCTCCCAACGTGACGGTGAGCGGCTTCAACTTTGCCGGCGGTGGAGGGGGCGTTTATCATACGTCGAATGCCGGAGCCGGCCAACAACTCCTGATCAGCGCCACCGCAGCTGATGCTGTCGTAACCTACAATCTTTTTCAGGGTGAGGCCGCCATTGGGTCTCCCTATACCAACCACGCGGTCTTCCTCGGGGCAGCCGCAGCGCCCCACGTTGCCCGAAACTACATGAATGCTTTTCAGGGAAACGGCGGCATTCTCGCCATTAGCGGCTCCAGCCAGGCCTTGGTTGAGCACAATGAAATTTCCCGTCTTCGCAGTGAGTCGAATGGAGCCATCCAGGTCACAAATAACGCCAGTCGCCCCACCATCTTCTCGAATTACATCCACACCGATATCGCGAAGTACGGAATCAGCCTCCAGAATGGCAGCGCCTTCAATGATTCGCTAGTCACCGTAGTCCGCAATAATACCGTTAGCGACTACGGACAAGGCGGTATTGCCGTCAGGCAGCATAATGTCCTGATCGAAGGAAACACAATCACCGGTGCAAAGTCCCTCTCGGCACAAACGGAAAACCCCGGGTCGAACAATATCGAAGCCGCCGCCATCTACATCAGGGAATCCAATATAAACAATGTGGTGGTCAGAGGGAATTTCGTTGAGGATAACACGTTTACCCGTACCGGCTCCGGTGGCAACGCAATCAGTGCCATCCGCCTTCAGTCCTTCGGCAATGCCGCCACGATCTTCATTCAAAACAACAGCATTGTAAACAATTTCAATACGGTGGCTAGCTCCTATCCTGCCATTGGCTATGACAACTCGGCCCCGTCTCCCGGCCCCGTGGATATCAGGAACAATTGGTATGGGCACAGCAGCGGCCCACAGAGTAACCTGTCGGGAAGCTTCACCCAAAACGTGATCGACTTCTGTGACGGTGTGACCGCAACCACTGGCTCAGGCGATGCAATTGGCGTCATGGGCTCTTCCCGGCGCTACTGCTTCGCCCCTTGGGCGCTTTTCCGCCCGGAGCAATTTGAGGTCAGCACATCCGGTGGTACCTTCTCGTTAAACGAAACGCTTAACGACCTCTACACGAAATCCTCGATAACAATTTCCGAATTGACTGATGGCGCGATTCTGCGTCTGCACTCACCCGACCTCCGCCTCACAGAAGCGGAAGTGGAGGCCGTTGGCAATGCCACGGAGTTTTCCCTTCAAGGCGGGGAACTTGTTGGTGATGCGATAGTTACCATCGAATATGCCCCCGCCGATGTTGCCAGCGGCGAGGACGAGGCCGGCATGCGTCTCCATCGGTGGGATGATGGTACGGATGAGTGGGTGCTTGTTCCCGGTTCAACTGTAGATACGGGAGAGAATACTGTATCTGCTGAAGTCAGCGAATTGGGTGTCTTCGCCGCCATCTGGACGGAAGTCCCCAACACCGATCCGGAAATCACCATTACCCAGTCAACCTTCAGCCTCACAGAAGGTGATACCGCCACATCGGGCACCGTCGCCCTGGTTACCGACGCCGAGGATGCTGATGGCGACCTGACCGTGGAAGTCTCCGACAATGGTGGCTACACGGGAACGATCTCCGTGGATAACGTCGATGGCGAAGTCATTTTCACCGCCGACGCCCCCTGCGGTACCGTCGCCACGACTTACACCATCACGCTCCTGGTCACAGACAGCGAAGAAGCCACCGACACAGCGACCTTCGACATCGTGATCGCTGCCAACCCCGCCCCCACCATTGGTGATTATGACAACACCACGCTGGCGCACAATAACACCACAACGGTGACACCCGATGCCCCTCCCGCCCACGCCAACGACAACATCGTCAGCGTCGAGGTTGCTCCAGAAACACTGACAGGCGGCGGTACCGTCTCTGTGAATCCGGAAACAGGCGTCGTCACCATCACGACCACCCTCGGTACGGAAGCGAATACCTATTCGATCACGGTCACCGTCACGGACATCTGCGGAAACACAGATGCATCCAGTTTCGACCTCACCGTCCCGACGAGCGTCACCGGCTGGATGCAGTTGGTCGACTGACCCTCGCGCCGTACACAATCCCGCACCAACCCTTAACCTTCCCCCCGGCCCGCTATTCAGGCCGGGGGGATTTTTCACACCACGCATGACACGACATTACGGCGATGGAAACAGCCATGGTGCATTACGTCTCCGCATTGCGCTGATGGGGACGCTGGAGGGATTCATTTCCAGATGAGGGGAGCAGGGTGCCCGCCAGCGTGGCGGAGATGAGACAGAGCACCAGGGCGATATAGAGCGAAGGGGCATAGGTTCCCGTGAAGTCGCGTAGTGCCCCGCCTTTCAGGGGCCCGAAAAAGCCACCCAGTCCGAAACCGAACGCGAAGATAAGCCCGTAGATCCGCCCCACGTAGGCAGCGCCAAACAGCGCCGTGGTCATGATGGGAATCAGCGCGAGGGTCCCGCCGAAGGCAAATCCCGTCACGAGAGTGCCGATCGCGAAAATTGGCAACGTACTGCCCAGTGCAAGGAGCAGCATCCCCGAACCCATGGAAAGCGAACACATCACGATGGCGTTGCGAATGCCGATTCTCGCGCTAATCCAACCCCAACACGGGCGACCGAGGCCGTTGCAGATTGCAAGCAGCATCACAAGTGTCGCTGCGGTGGTGGCCGCGAGACCGGGTCCGCCTGGGGGGAGTTCCCGCGCATATGCGGCGAGCTTACTGACAACCATCAAGCCACCGAAGATCGTCAGAAAAAAGAGGAGCACCATGAGCGCGAAATAGCGGGAACGGATCGCTTCGCCGAGGGTGAAGTCGGGGCTTTCTGTGTTGGATTGGGGGAGCGGATCAACAGCGGTGCGCGCGCGCCAGCCCGTGCTCTTCTCGAAGATCATCCCCGACGTGGGCACACGAATCAGCGTTGCAAGGACAACCAGCACGATAAGAAACACCCCGCCGGTCAGCATGAATGTGGTGCGCCAGCCGACGGCTTCAATGCTCCATGTCCATAAGGGGGCAGCGAGGAGGGAGCCAATTCCCAGTCCCATCACCGAGACACCGATTGCCAGTCCACGACACTCCTTGTCGGGATACCATCGTGCCATTAGCGGCGTTGTGACGGACCCGTATACAAGGCCGAGTCCGGACCCGAGAATCACTCCGTAGCTAACTATCAGCATCGCCACCGAGGAGGTCTGGGCGGCGAGAATTTGCGACAACACCATAAGGCACCCACCGACAATAAATGGGGTCATCGGACCGAAGCGATCAGTGAGGAGTCCTCCGATGAAGGTGGATATACCGAGAAAAAACATCGCCGTTGAAAAGGCGGCAGTGATTTGGGCGCGTTCCCAGCCAAACTCGGCTTCGAGGGGGAGGACGAATACACTAAAGGCGTAGATCCCACCGATGAGTGTGGTGGTGATAACGGCTATTATGGGGAAGATCCAACGTCGTTTGGCGAGATCTATTCCCAACCATGTTACGGAAGAAGCAGTGGTGCTAATTTCTTTCATTAATCATTTCCCTCGCTGGCTGAATTCGATAAAGAGGACCATGTTTATCGCCAAAAAGGTGTCGGTCCATTGGCCTGGTGGTGTCAA
>JAFIGB010000389.1 GCA_020831705.1 Candidatus Sumerlaeia bacterium
GTGGGCAGGAAATGGTCACCTACGTGCAAAGCGTCGAGCGCGGTGGTGTTCAGGGGAGCAGCGTCTTCGATCCCTTCCTTCGCGGACGTGTAGCCATGCGGGTCGACACCAATTACTTCCTGCGGGATATCCTGTTTTTAACTCCCGACCTTGCTTTCGGCGTCGCGGCGATGCCCCTGCCGGAAGGGGAAGCGACCAAGGGAATTGAGGCATTCGGATGGGGCGGGGGGTGGGCGTATGCCATTCCGTCAACGTCACAGGAGAAGGAGGCCGCCTGGGAGGTCATTCGCTGGATTGCAGGTGACGAAGCCAATCGCCTTCTCATCGACTATCAGATGAGTCTTGCCCGTGCACGGGGACAACAGTTCCTCCCTGATCTTCCCCCTGATAGACGTACCATGAATTGGCTGGCCGAAGAGGTCATTGGGAAGGAACTCATCCTGCCTCTCGCCCTGGTGAAGGCGTATTTCACATTTGCCGAGCTATTGCCCGGCAGCCGTTATCGCCCGGTGACTCCTGTCGGTCAGCAATTGTGGAATGAGCAGGTTCGTGCCGCGGATCTTGCCATTACCCACAGGGAACTTCCCAGCGCGGCCCTTGCGAGAAGCGAGGCCCGCGTCCAGCGTTCTCTCAATCAGGTCCTGTCCCCGCCGGAAGGAACGCCCATCAATTGGCGCCTTCTAGTTGGGATCTATATTTTCTGTGTCCTAGCCCTCATTGCAGGAATCATCGTGATTCAGGAGAAGAAAAGGCGGGCGATTGGAGAGAAAAGCAACCGGAAGTGGGTCGAGGGCTATATCTGCGCCCTTCCATGGCTCTTGGGTTTCATTGTCTTTTACGCGGGTCCGATCCTTTTCTCCCTCGTCATTAGCTTCAGCACCTATGACATTCTGAATCCTGCAAGATTCGCGGGTCTTCAAAACTATACGGCCTTGATGGGGTTCGACCGGGACCCGGATACCGGGAGCATGGTAGCACGGGACCCGCTTTTCTGGAAAAGCCTCTGGAACACCCTCTTCATGGTGATACTTCTGCCCCTTCAAATTGTCATTGGACTTGGCATTGCAATGCTGCTGAACATGAAGGTCCGATGCCTTGGGCTATTTCGAACGATCTATTACCTCCCCGCAATGGTACCGGCAATCGCCGCATTTCTTCTGTGGCTTTGGCTTTTTGATCCCGGACGTGGCCTGGTGAATCAGTTCCTTCTCGCCGTTGGTGTTCGCAACCCACCCCTTTGGATAGACGACCCTGCCCTTGCCAAGCCATCGATGATCATCATGTTGCTGTGGGGTGTTGGCGCCAGCATGATTATCTGGCTCGCCGGATTGAAGGACATTCCACGAAGCCTCTACGAAGCCGCCGAAGTTGATGGCGCCTCCCCCATTCAGAAGTTCTTCACCATCACGATACCCATGCTGACACCCTATATTCTCTTCAATCTGATCATTGGCCTGATTGCGATTTTCCAGCTATTTGAACCTGCCTATATCATGACAAACGGTGGCCCGTCTGATTCCACCTACTTCTTCGCCTACAAACTCTTTGATGAGGCGTTCCGCATGCTCGACATGGGTGCTGCCAGCGCCATGGCCTGGATTCTATTCATTGCCGTCCTCATTGTCACCATCCTCCAACTGTGGTTCAGCCGCAGGTGGGTCTACTACGGGGGGGAATGACATGAAGCCATCCACCAAGCGCCTTTGGAAGCAGTTTGCCAGCTATTCCGCCCTCATCATTATCGCCTTTATTTTCATGATCCCCGTATTCTGGATGGTGGGAACAAGCGTGAAGACGCCTCTTGAAACCGCCCAGGAGAACCTCCGCTTTTTCCCCACCGCACCGGGACCAACTCTCAGAAGTCCTTATATTGATGTAAATACATTCGGAATAACGGACAGGATTTCCGGGCTGACGGATGCGGCATGGCTGGAAGTTGCCGCAGACCTCGAAAGCCTCGTCAGTGAATCTTTGGAGCGCTGGAATCCCGGAAACCTTTCGGAATCCTGGGGAACCGCACCGTATATTTCTGACACATCCCTTCTTCAGGAGGCCTTGAGGCTCGGAATTTACGACTACCTTGATCTCCGCATCAGCGATACGGCACGAAGCCAGGGGGGCGAGGCCCTCCTCCAGAATGCGACCTCACTCATCACCGACGATCTCCTCGCGGAACTCTTCAATCGCGCCTATCGCCGGGTCGCCCTGGGGGAAGTCCGCATTCGAATACGGGACTTTGAAATCGTCGGTCTCTATACCGGGGATGAATGGAAAACCACCTCCGACCATGGCAATTTCGTCCCCAGAAATGAGACCACCGGCCCGGCGCAGGAACTCCGTTATCAATTCACGAGACCCGGTGACACGGTGAATTTACAGTTCAAGCCAGATGATGGTTTTTCCTTGGATTACTCCGGCGTGGATCGTGTCTTTGTCAGTCTCAGGGGGGATGAATCGTGGGCGGCAACCCAGTTCTTTATTGAGCGGGATGGACGTCGGTACCGAAGTGAACCGGGTCGAAGCCTGTATAGCCGCGACTGGTTTGACACGGAACTGCGCTTCCCCGGTGGTGAGGGGGAAATTCTGGAGCAGCGAAACTACCGCATGTTGCACCATGTGGGTAATGCCGTCCATGGCGTGCCATTCGCCGTCGAGGTTGAATTAACAGCCGCCAGTGCCATGGGCGCCTGGTGGGCAAAAATATCCCGTTCCTATTCGGAGGCATTCCGCCAGGTTCCCTTCGCCCGCTTTCTGGCCACCAGTTTTTCCCTGGCAATCATCACCATTCTGCTTTCGATCTTTTCCGCGACTCTCGTGGGGTATGCCTTCGCACGCCTCGAATGGCCGGGACGCGATGTCTTCTTCATTCTGCTCCTTGCCACAATGATGCTTCCGCCCCAGGTGACCATGATTCCCCAGTTCATTATCATGAAGGAACTTGGCTGGTATAACACACTCGTTCCCCTCTGGATCCTCTCGGGATTTGGAATTCCATTCTTTATCTTTCTCGTCCGCCAGTTCCTGAAAAACATCCCGAAGACACTTGAGGATGCAGCGCGTGTGGACGGTTGCGGGTTTCTCAGGATATACTGGCATGTCATGCTTCCCCTGATCAAACCCGTGATGATCACCATTGCGATCTTTACCTTCATCGCCACATGGAACAACTTCTTCGCTCCCCTGATATACCTCAATGACGAGCGGCTTTTTCCAGTAGCCCTTGGTCTATTCAAGTTCAATCTCAGTGTTGGCCAGGATGTGAGCCTCATGATGGCCGGTGCCTTTATTGCCTCCGTTCCATCGGTCATTGTGTTTGCCGTGCTGCAGCGGTATTTCATTGAGGGCGTAACTTTGACGGGAACCAAGGAATAATCCCGTGGGAATAAAAGTCTCCGCCGGGACGGCTCCCACCCTGTACCTCGCCTCAAGCCTGACGGTCATGGCGGCGGCATCCGTTGCTCCCGCATTACCAGCCATCGGGGCGCATTTCCATGGAACGCCCGCCCTTGGGATGAAGCTGTCCCTCCTTATTACCCTTCCTGCCCTCATGACGGCCATTTTCGCTCCCCTGTGCGGCTGGCTTTCCGACCGTGCGGGGAGACGATTCGTCCTGATTTGCTCCCTGTGGCTCTATACAATCGCCGGGGCGGCCGCCATCTTCCTCAGCACAATGCAGGAAATCATCCTCACACGCGCACTTCTGGGTATATCCGTCGCCCTTGTCATGACATCCGCCCTGGGGCTTGTTGCCGATTATTTCGACGGTGCCAGACGCGATCAGGTTATTGGGCGCCAGGCAGCCTGGGCGGCGATCGGTGGTATTCTCTTTCCACTGGCTGGGGGTATTTTCGCGGATATATCATGGCGACTTGCGTTCCTTCCATTCCTCCTTGCCGCTCCCCTGGCAATATACGCATCCAGGAATCTGCCCAAAATTGCCCGTCAACGGACCCCTGTAAAGTCATCAGTACGCATTCAATGGCCAATCATTGCCGTGCCATGTATGCTCGCCTTTACCGGCATGGTCGCCTTCAATATCTTCCCCCTCAAAATCGGTTTTCTGATTCAGTCCACACAGGGGCTCACCCCCGGCAGCCTTGGCGTCGCCACCGCTTCAGGACTTGCCCTCGGTTGGTTAAGCCTCATGGCTGCGGCTTCCTCGACTACTTTCCAGAAGTTGAGAAGCATCCTTGGCCGGCGGGGAACACCGGTTGCCTTCTGGCTACTCCTTGGATTTGGGTACCTTGGCATCTCCTTCGCCGAAACCACCATCCCGTTTGTAATCTATACATCCATTGCCGGGATCGGGCTTGGCCTCCTCATGCCCACCGTCACCCATCTCATTATTGAAGCCGCGAAGCCCCATCAACGGGGTGCATTACTTGGTGTCCTGACCACGGCCATTTTCGCAGGCCAGTTTGCCTCCCAGGGTATTGCTGATCCCCTCCATGCCATTATTGGCGTGAAGGGGTGCTTTGCCATGGTCGGGGCGGTCGCCATGCTTTCAGGAATCGCCTTGCTGGCATTACCGCTTCTCAGGAAAAAAACCCTGCCCTGATCAATAATTCAAAGACCTGTTTGGGATTCCAGCCACCCTTACCGCTCCACTTCATGAAGGGGATACAGAAGCGCCTCCACCTCATGGACGATCGTACCCTCATTCAGTCCTGGAGGATAAAAATACCATCCGTCCCCTGAAGGTTCGGGATATAGACCGATATTCATGACGAAAACCCCCTCGGCACCGGGGGGGAGATATCCAGGCGCTGTTATACGGTTTCCGTTTTGACGCACGTGGGGGTGCCATCCGTGTCCCGCTGTAAATTGAACCCGCGCCACGGCGTAGAACTGCCCGTCATGCCCTGTAAGTTCCGCCAATTCCTTGAAGGGAAACCTCCAGTTGTTATCAGGTCCGCGTTGTATTTCAGCACGAATCGGCGCGTCGGTATCATAAAAATCAATGTCATAATCCCCCCGGTAACCAATCAGCGCAAGGCGCGGTGTTTCCTCCAGCAGGTCGGGGGCAAAACCCCATCGGGCAGTGACTTTTCCCCGAGTATATCGATATACACCAAACGCGGCCTGATCCCATGGGAGGACCTTCCCCCCGCGCCACGTTTGCAGGGCGTCGGTGGTGTAGGTGGCCATGTCCATGTTCCGGAAGGCGGCAATGTTGATGCGCCCCGGTGGTGTTTCACGGAAAACATCCACCAGCTCCGTGATGATCTGATCGGTAACACGGGAGGCACCCTTCCATGCCGATGCACTTTGCCACATGGTCACGGCAAACCAGCCCAACAACAGAACAAGCAAGACCCCCTGCCCCACCGCCACGCCCCGGGGAAGGCGTTCGATGGTGGAGGATGCCACCCCCAGAAGGAGCGCAACCCCGACCCCGGAAAGGTAAAGGTAACGCCCATTTTCCACCGGGAACAATTCGAGGTCGAAAACTACAAGGGCAGCGACGGCAAGCCAACCAACCCCGAGAAGGGCCACAAGGATGGACTTCCAGTTCGGATGACGCGACCAGCTCCATCCTGCAAGAACCAACGGGATCAGGATGGCGATGG
>JAFIGB010000402.1 GCA_020831705.1 Candidatus Sumerlaeia bacterium
CGTTCATTCAGAAGCGGGATGGCCATTTCCTCCGCCACATGCCGGGCGATTTCCCGGGCTTGGTTATAGCCCCGCCCCAATTCGCGCAGGGCATACATCGGCGCAGGGACAAGGGCCCAATCCGACGGGTCCTCCCCAAGCCATTGCTCCAAGCGGGGACGAAGGTGTGGCATGGCCAAGTTGACCAAGTGCCCTGCAAGCCAGGGACCGCGGCTGTATTTCATGTTCCGGACGATCATCCCGGCACTTGAAAGGTAGGGAAAGACGGCGATGGTGGAGCGAAAACTGTCGGGCAGGAATTCACACCGCTCACATCGACCACCGGCGGACTTTGTGTCTTTTGGAGGCCGTGTCGGCGAAGCCCCGCAACGGGGGCATTGGGTGCGGGAATTGATGGGATGGAGGAGTTCCCTGCATGGCTCGCAGAGGAGATCCAGACTGCGGCGCGATTCAATCAACGGGGCCAGGGGGCCGTTGCACGCCATGCAGCTTGGGGCCAGAAAAAAGTCTGTTGTGATCGAGGCGGCCTCCTTCACTGACTGGAGGAGACCGCCCTTAACACCTGCATTCACTGTTCGCTTCCGAATCCAAACAGGCGACGCTTTTTCTTGTCCTCTTCCTTGCCGAGAGCAGCTTTGTTCGACTGTTTGCTGAGGAAACTTTGAAGGTTCTGCGCACTGACTGAACCATCCCGGCGCTTCGGTTCCTCCGCCTCAAAGACGTCGGTCTTCTCCCGCTTGCGCCCTTCCAAATCCTCGATCTGTTCGATGGTATATGTCTTGGGCCTGAGGCGGAAACCCGGGACGGACTGAAGATCGGAGATCTTCCCGAGGAGTACCGAGGGGGAGAAGGGCTTGGCGAGGAACTCATTGGCTCCAAGTCGTTTCGCCATGCTGATGTCACGATCGGCACTTTTTGCCGAGCAGACAAGAATGGGGATTTTGGAAAATGCCCTGTTTGACCGCAGCGACTGACACAGCTGGAACCCATTCATCTTGGGCAACATGATGTCGAGAATGAGGATATCGGGCTGATACTTCACCAATTTTTCAATCGCCGACATGCCGTCACCGGCGCTGACCACTTCACAAACGCCCTCAAGGCTGACGCGAATCAGCTCCACCGTATTATCATCGTCATCAACCACCATGACCCTTGGAGTAATATCCTGGATGGCTGGTTGGGGTTTCTCTGGTTCCCGCTTTGTATCCGAGTTCTCTGAGTCGGAGACGATCTTGGGATCGCGCAGGGTTTCCATGGTCGAGATTTTGTAGGTCGGTGACCCGGGAGCCGTCGGCTCCATCTCCTGATCCTCGAAGCGATGAATCTCCTGGATGCTGTAGCGCCGCTTCCGTGGCTCCAGGTCGAGCTCATCGAAAAGCTGCTCCACGTTCTTGAGGAGGCGATTGGGATCAAACGGCTTTGTCAGGTACCGGTTTGCCCCCGACTTGAAGCCCTTCATGTGGTCTTCCTTCGACCCAAGGGCCGTCAGGAACATCACGGGAAGGTCACTGAATCGGGGCATCTTGCGGATCGACTCACACGCCTCGAAGCCATTCATCAGGGGCATCATGACATCCATGAGGACGAAGTCAGGCTCGTACCGCTCAACCTTTTCCAGGGCGTCGAGACCATCGTGGGCCTCCAACACCTCAAACTTTTCCATCAATGTTGTCTTCAGGATCAGCCTTACATCCGGCTCATCGTCAACGATCAGAATCCGCCACTTCATGATCTCATTTCCTTTGCGAGGGAAGGGTCACTTCCACCTGCCAGCATGCCTACGAGCTATTTACTTCACGCCTCCAATGATTGCCATAAGAATCGTTGGGTCGATGGAAAAATGAGTCTCATGGCCATGAATTCACCCGCAAAGGAGTGGATTTACAACAATTTGTCCGGCGGCTTGTTGTGGTCGCCAAGTTCCTCCCCCTCCCGGGGGGTGAGTGTCACGCGGGTCCGTGGCAGGTATTTCCCATCCTCATGGGTCTTGAGCCACTCCAGAAGCTTCTCGCGGACGTGGCAGCGCAGGTCCCACGCCGTTCCCGCATCCTGGGCGCTGCAAAGGGCACGAAGCTCCACCGTTTCCTGGCGCCATTCCGTCACCGCGAGAAGTGGAGGGACCCGCCGATCCCAAAGCTCGGTATTCTCCAATATCTCCTTCAGCGCCTCCCGGGCATCATCCACGTTCAACCGGTAATCCGCATGCATGAAAACCGTCCCGATCAGGTGGGGGTCCCGGATCGTCCAATTTTGGAAGGGATTTTCCAGAAGGTGATGAATGGGAAGCACCAGACGGCGCAGATCCCATACGCGCACGACCACATAGGTCAGCGTGATGTCCTCCACCCAGCCCCATTCCCCCTGGATGACGACGGAATCGCCCACGCGGACCGGTTGGGTGATGGCAATCTGGATTCCGGCAATGAGGTTGGAAAGCGTCCGCTGGGCGGCGAGACCAATGGCAATGCCGGCGACACCGGCCGATGCAAGGAGCGATGCGCCGATGGCCCGGAAGGGTTCAACCTGTGCCAGCGCTCCCCCGGTGCCAATAATGAGAATCAGAAGACTCGACACATGCTGAAGGACCATCATTCGTGTCGTGATTGCCCGCTGGCGGGCAGCATTCTTGACCCGGCACTTCTGGCGCTCCTCCAGGGCTCGGATCGCATGGCCGCTGACACGCATGGCGAGCCATGCTGCCGTGACCGTGAGCACAATGCCGAGTATCTTCCGCGCATCCTCCTGAATGTTGACCGAAAGACGCAGGACATTGAGAACCAGAATGTAGGTTACGATGAGCGTCGCCATCAAGGCCAGTGGCGCCGCACACGTCACCAGGAGCGGTTTCTCCTCGCTGTCATCATCCTGCCCATTGCGGCGCATCTGAAAGCGCCCAATCCGTTTCAGGATGAAGGCGATCAGAAACATGATAAAACAGCCAATAATCAGGACCACACCCAGGCCAATCCATTGCCAGGTGTATAGATCGCCAATCATGGAGCCTTCCATCCAGACCGGGATGACACCCTCAAGGAGACCAAGGCCATGCATGTTGTATAGACCCGGCATCATCCGAACCGTGTTGGGACTGAACCGCCAGACATACTCCCCGGTTGTGAGCTCCTGGCGCACAAGATAGATCGTGACATTGCTGCGACCACGATAGGGAATCGTCCCAAGGGCAAGGCGGTAGGGATCCCTGACCACCGTTGCCACGGCATGTTCGGGAGCTTCGGTATCATCCGCCGCCACAAAATGAAGGGTCCGTGAGTCGGGAATGTGATCCCAATCCACCCAGATATAACGATCGAGAACGAACTTGAACCGCCGAGCAAGCCGGGCCGGATCCTCTCCGGGTACCAGCGCCATGTCGAACGCCAGGGCCGCCTCCTCAAAGTTTCCATCACGGCAACTGAAAATGAAGTGCTGAAGCGTTCGGTACGGCGTCGACAAATCCGCTTCCACCTGCGGCGTTTCATTGGAAAATGTCGGTGATGATAACAGAATAAACAGGACAAAGGCAAAATATCGAATCACGCTTGGTTGCTCCGTGTCATACAAGAATAATCAGGTGGAAATTTCCACACCACCTCCACTCCAACCTGATTTAAGTATAGCAAATGCAGCACCCCACAATCAAGTACCACGCACAAAGGGGACCTTTCCGATCTGGATTTAATCGACGTGATTCCCTGTCGTGGCGGGAAGTAAAATGCTTTCGTGATCGTCTCCCATTGGATTGTCACCACGAGGAACCCAACGAAACAATGGCGACATGCACGCTCCATTCAGCCCTTCAGAGGCGATCGGATACATGCTTTCTATTTTCTGTGATTATTGGGTGGTGGTGGAGCTGAGGGGACTTGAACCCCTTACCTTCGCATTGCGAACGCGACGCTCTACCAGATGAGCTACAGCCCCACGGAACCCCGCCTTGTGCGGGTGAGGGAAACGTCCAAAAATGCCCCTTCGGTGTCAACGGCGATCTGTTTTTCGCGGGCATCAATCAGGACAGAACCGGTCGGCCATTGAAGTCAATGATTGAGCAGGACCAGTCGGCGCACAGACGATTCATCAAGGGCGGCACGCACGCTATTGAGGAGGGAGCGGGTGTCGAAGGGCTTGTTGAGGAGGTTCGTATCGGATGGTATCAGGTTGTCCTTGGCAAGAGCCTCTCTCGGGTAGCCCGACATGTATAGCACCTGAACATCGAGGACCAGTTTACCAACCTGCTCCACCAGTTCCCTTCCATTGATATCGGGCATCACAACATCGGTGAGCAACAGATCCGGCATGTCCCTGCCAGATGTTGATTTAAAAAAATCAATCGCTTCCTGAGCCCCCGGGCAAACAGTGACACGGTACCCATTTTTCTCCAAAATTCGGATCGTCAGATCCCGTACTCCCGGATCATCCTCCACGACGAGAATATATTCACCGTTACCCATCTGGAGGGCAGATTGATTCTTCTCCTGATCATCTGCATTATATGACTCCAAGGGAATGCACAGGCTGAAAAGGGAGCCCTTTCCGATGTGGCTCTTGACGAGAATCGAACCCTTGTTTTGCTTGGCAATTCCATAGGTCGTCGACAAACCAAGGCCGGTCCCCTTCCCGGGATTTTTCGTCGTGAAAAACGGCTCAAAGATCTTTGTAAGATGTTGATTGTCTATACCGGTACCCACGTCCCGAACAGATAACACACCATAGCTCCCCTCAGGCAGATCGAGAAGATTCGTGGGTGCCTCCGGGCCGACATGAAGAATCGACGTGATGACGGTCATCACCCCACCTTCCGCCATGGAATCCTGGGCATTTACCGCCAGATTGAGCAACACCTGCTCAATTTGGCCCTTGTCCACGCGGACCGGGAGGGGGCCCGACATGAGACGGTAATTCACCCGGATGTTCTCACGAAGAAGTCGACGTACCAATGGGTCGATATCCCTGACAACCTCATTAAGGTCAATGGACACGAGTTTCATTGGTTGGCGGCGGCTGAAGACAAGAAGTTGCTGCGTTAAATCCTGGGCACGAAGGGCTGCCTTGTGGATCTCACCGAGATAATTTTTTGATTCCTGAATCTCGGGGGACTCAAGTAGCAATTCCGAGTAGCCGATGATGGGCGTCAGCAAGTTATTGAAATCATGGGCAACGCCGCCAGCCAGCTGCCCCACCGTTTCCATCTTCTGCGACTGGCGGATTTGTTCATTCAGGCGCTCAATTTCCGTGACATCACGGGTTACAACAAGGAAAGAGAGCAGTTCACCACTGGAATTGCGTACCGGCGAGACGGTCAGATCAGCATTGAACTCGCCACCGTCCCCCTTGGGGATTGCATATAGATCGCTCCAGGTTTCCTTTGAGGTGACACGTCGCAGGAAATCCTCATGAAATACCCTGCCCGGATGGTTTCTTGATCGGAAATTAAGAGTCTCGCCAACAAGGCTTTTCATTGTATATCCGGTCATCTTGAGGAACGTGGGATTCGCATGGCGAATTTTGCCTTCCGGGTCCAGGACGACAACGGAAATATCCGCACTGGAAATGGCGGAAGACATGTGCTCCAGTTCACGCTGGGCCTGGATCATGTCGGAAATATTGATGTGCATCACCACTGCTCCCCCTTCGGGCACCTTCAGGGGTGTGACACGCATGATATACCAGCGATTTTCATTCGGGGAGTGACACGGGTATTCCATTTCAAAATTGTCGGCTCGACCTCGCAATACATCCCTGATGCCCGAGAGCGCCGACTGGGCATCCGTCTTCTCCCTGCCATCGGATGCTCCAACACAGGTGGCGAAATAATTCGCGCCCACCCCGACTTTATCGGGGGAATTCAGATTGTTTTGCAGTCCAAATTCCTCCCATGCCGTATTGACCGCAATAATATCACCCTTGCTGTTGAGAACCGCCACATTGGCCGAGATGCTGTCGAGGATGGCACGTTGTTGCGTTTGGGCCTTTTTGAGCTGCTCCTCAATCACGCGCAGCTGAGTAAGGTCCACGAAGGTAATTGCGACACCTTCGATGTTCCTCTTCTCCGTACGATAGGGCGTTACCCGTTGTAACATGGAAATGTTTTCCTGGTTCTTAACCTCCCGTTCAATCGTCTCCCCTGTCTTAAGTACCTTTTCAGCATCCTCCAACAACCTCCCACCGCTTTCAAGCAACGAGGCCATATCCTCAAGCGGGCGCCCAACATCCTGATTTCGCAGTCTGAAGGAGTGACTGATCGAGGGAGTAAACTTGCGGATAATCAGTTTATCATTCAGGAATATCGTCCCGATATCCGTGCAGTTCATCAGATTTGTTATGTCTCTGTTAACTTCAATAAGTTCCTCATTTTTCCGCTCATACTCGACATTGACCGTGTATAGCTCCTCATTGACGGACTGAAGATCCTCGTTGGTGCTTTGAAGCTCCTCATTGGAGGCGAGCAGTTCCTCATTGGTTGCCTGTAACTCTTCATTGCTCGTCTCAAGCTCCTCCACTACGGCCTGAAGGTTCTCCCTTGTGCTCTGGAGTTGGGATTCAAGATCCATAATTCTCTGATGGACAGCGGTATCCGCATCGTACGGCTCTCCCACTTCAACCGTGGATACGTGCAAATCCCCCCCGTATGCCAACTGAACAAAGAGCAATCGTTCCGATTTTTTCGAGTCGAAAATGTGATCCACGGTAATATTGACAAATCCATGCTCCTCTCCGTTCCCTCCGGGAACCTGAATCCCCTCGAAGATGACCTTGTCCATTGTACGCAGTGTGCGCTGGACCGCTGAGATCACTGCCGAGCGTAAATCCCCATGCAACATCGAGTATAGATCAGTGGACAGTGGTCCCTTGAGCTTCAAATATTTCCCCGCATCCCCAAAGGTATGAACCAACGCACCCTGTACCGTGATCAGAAACCCACAGGGGATGAACCTCTCCAGAAGTTGGTCATAGAACTGCCTTTGAATGGGAATGGATGGATGCTCCGTTTCGCTGCGGACATGATGCTTCCCACGTTGTGCCACACCCACCCCGGAAGACCGCAGGGGAACCCCGGGGAATATTCGCCTTTCACTCGCCCTGCGATGTATCCTCCAATGCCGGTCAATGGCCACAAACTCGCTTTCAAGGGGGCCAAGGGTTTCACTCGGACCAAGGAACAGGACCCCCCCGTTCTTGAGGGCGAAGTGAAAGTTTGTCAGGATAAATTGCTGGGCTTTCGTATTGAGATAGATCAGGAGATTCCGGCAACTGATCACATCGACTCTTGTGAAGGGTGGATCCTTGAGAATGTTATGTTCCGCAAAAACAACCATTTGTCGTATTTCCGGATAAACCCTGTATCCTCCCTCATACTCCTCGAAATAATCATCCCGCAGTTCCTCGGGAAAGTTTTCAAGGGAGGCTTTTGAATATACACCCCGGGAGGCATGGGACAACGAGGTACGATGCACATCGGTCGCAAAAATCTTGATCAGGGGAGGCGATGGGGTTTTCGAGGCGGCCTCCTTCAGGAGAATCGCCCATGTATATGCCTCCTCGCCTGTTGCACATCCCGCCACCCACACCCGGAGCGAATCCTTTGCGGTGGAGAGAATTTCCGGGATGATATCGTTGCGCAGGAGGTCGAATGCCTTGGGATCACGATAAAACATTGTCACTTCGATAAGCAGATCCCTCAGGAGGGCTTCTCTTTCATCGGCCTTTTGCTCAAGAATCACAAGGTAGTCACCAAGTGTCTTGCATTGACAAATCTGAAGACGCCTTTCCAGCCGGCGGGAAACCGTGTTGGGTGTGTACTGGGAAAAATCCAGTCCACTCGTCTTTCGAATGATGGAGTGCAGGGCGTCCATGTCACTCTCATCAGCCTTTAGTTGTTCCATGGAACCGGACTCCCCTACCTCCGACGGGTCAATCTCTTTCCCGGTCAGGGTTTGGGCGATATCCTGGGGCGTGCCAATGTAATCCACGACTCCCGTATTGATCGCGGAACGGGGCATTCCGTCAAACTTTGCCGATTCTGCCGACTGGACGTAAACCTTCCCCCCGGCGTTGTGTATATCCACAATTCCCTGGGATCCATCAGTTCCGGTTCCCGAAAGGATAATCGCCGTCGCCGACTTCCCGGCAACCTTCGCCACCGAGGAGAAAAACTCATCGATGAGGAGTGTGCCTCCATGGCTAATGGGACCAACTTCGAGGAAGTGAAATGCCCCATCCACGATGGTCAACCTCTGTTTGGGTGGGTTCAGATAGATTGTATCGGGCTGGAGTTTCAGACCCTCCTCTGCCTGTTGGATGGGGAGGGATGTCCGCCGCGCCAGCAGGTAATCCATGAATGATTTGAAATCAGGCGAAAGATGCTGGATGACGACATACGTCATTCCAGTCTCCGGAGGGATCACCGTGAAAAATCGCTCAAGCGCATCAAGCCCGCCTGCGGATGCACCTATTATCACAATCGGTGGAAGGATGGAGTCACTCATGGTCAAAGACCCAAGGAGAGAGGGGTACTAAATGTAATAATCGCCGGATAACAACGCCGTTCACTACAAAAGGATAATGCATATTTCTAATGGCTGGGTCTATACTAATAACAGCCCAACCATTTAAATATTGTCAGGGAGCAACTTTTAAAAGGATTCCTGAAGCCGAATCCAATCGTTTACCCGCATTTCTTCAGGGAAAACAATGGAGTAGGTCGAAACCACCCCCCCGTTGACATCCTGGAAGCGAACCAGAGTGCCGTCGGTTTGGAGGCCAAAGCTTTGGATTCCATACCCAACAGGAGGCAAATGGATGGTTGTGCTTACTTCCGGTCCCTGCCAGGCCGAAACAAGGTAAATCGCGGGATCGAGCGTGCTGGAAAACAAAAAGCCATTGGCCGCGGCAAACACGGGATCTGAACCACTACTCGGGAGCGAAAGGAAGGTCGCCGAAGTCTTTGTGCTGGAATCCAGGGGAAGTGACCACGCTCCCGTGGCTGTCCTCATGAAGAGGCGCCCCATCTCGGAATCAATCGCCACGGTCCCGTTGGGGATCCCTCCAATGGACGGGTCAATGGTGTAGGATACAAGTTCCAGGAAGACACCGTTATCGTTCAGGAATGCGACCACGGGCCGATTACGGTCCGCCACGACCAACCGATTGTTCTCCCCATCCCAGGCGAGACCTCCCGGCACAAATTCAGGGTCCTGCACCAGCAGAGGCCACAAACTGTGAAGCGTCCCAT
>JAFIGB010000307.1 GCA_020831705.1 Candidatus Sumerlaeia bacterium
CTTTTCACGAATGCATCGCGCTACGACTATACACTCAAGGCCGACTCGCCTGCGGTGAACATGTCCCCCACCCCGGAATTGCTCACGGTGGATCTACACGGCAACCCGCGGACGGAGGACCTCGGCAAGGATGATGAAACCCCCACCGACCTGGGTGCCTTTGAATATCAACCCCGCCTCATGACAAACTTCGCCACCGAATACTTCCTTGAGAGCGCAGACCCCGACCTCGGGGTGAATATCAAGACATCCCCAAACTGGAAGTTCATCGCCGCCTCCCCATTCAATCCGGGAGGGGCAACATTCCTTCCCGGTCGCATCCGCATCTGGAGTGAGGAATCCGACACCTTCGCAGCCGTAGCCAGAAATCCCGTCGACATGAATTTCCCCGCGGACAAGATTGCCATCGTTCGCTCCAGCCTTGCCATGCGCGAGGGAATTAATGGGCTGACATCCCGCTTCCGCTATACGGGACATGAGCTGGCCGACCTTGTTCCCATCTACGTACTCGAAACAGGGAAGAATCTCGCCCCCAAGAAGGATGGCCGGGAATATGAGATGATCTTCGATCTTCGCCAGGGCAGGTATAGAGATATATCCCTGGATGATATGAGCGAATATCCCATCGATTTCGTCTTCGACCTGCTGGACTTCTCCGGTGTGCCGGTGCGCCCGGAAATTGACATCACGGGTTTTGAATTTGAGCTGGTCGACAGGGATCTCTTCGAATTGCAGTTCAACGAAACCGTCGAGCACTTTACTTTCAGTGACGGCGTGGAGGGTTGGGAGTCCACCAACCTGGCGCCGATCTTCAGGGCGCCGATCGTGCGTTACAGCGGGTTGCGCTCTGCACTTGAAATGGTCCGCCCCGTGGATGCCGATCCGGCAAACAGCTATTTCGGAGCATGGGTTTCGCCACCCATTGAGATTGTGCCCGGAACAAGGCTTCGCATTGAGATGCGCGTGTCGTCGAACCGCCCCCTGGAACAGCGCCCGGGGATGCGTCTGAGATTCGCCTCGGAGGAGTTTTCCTTCTCCAACGAGGTCGTCGTTGCATCGGCCTTCAATGGACCGGCCCTTCCCTCCGAGGATGGAAGTGTCTATGTCATGTACACAAGCATCCCCGAGGACTTTACGGAGACCAGCGCCCGCTTCTTCTGGGACATGTGGAACTTTGGGGAACCAACCCGACAGGGAAGTCTATTCCTGGAAGATTTCATTATCACTCGCACTTCTGACTGAGATTCATGACCTCCAATCCCCCCCACCCCTTCCCGCCCGAGCCTGCGCCCGGGCACCGCGACTGGTACGCCCACGAGGCACTTCGTGCCCTGCCACGGCTCCTCCTCATGGTCGATGGCAATCCGTATAGCAAGACATACGGATGCTTCGACCGCTCCTTCTGGCATTATCGCACGATGGACTTCCCCTGCGGGATGAACCAGGAGTTTGTCCTTCCCCTCGCTCTTGCCTACAAGATGGACCTGCCGGGGAACCGCTACAAGGGCCGGGAGCGCCTCCGTCAACTTGCCCTTGCCGGGATTGATTACGCACGCAAAAGTGCCCACCCCAACGGAACAACGGACGACTATTTCCCTTTCGAACGCGCCATGGGGGCGCTGGTCTTTTCCCTCTACGCAATGACCGAATCGTGCATCGAGCTTGAATGCCGGGAGGGTCGCTTCCTCGAGTTCTTCGCCCGCCGCGGTGGGTGGTTGCTCAATCATAATGAAACCGGGAAACTCGCCAACCATCAGGCATTCGCCGCCCTTGCGCTCTACAATGTCTGGTTGCTCACGGGGGATCGCCGTTTCCTTGAGGGATCAAACGCCCTGCGCGACCGCACCCTCAGTTGGGGAAGTGGCGAGGGGTGGTTCCAGGAATACGAGGGGGCCGATCCCGGATATCACAGTTGCTCCATCGCCTTCCTCGGCAAGCTTTGGCAAAAGTCGAACGACGAAAAGATCTTCAACGCCCTTCTCCCCGCGGTGGATTTTGCCCACCACTTCATGCACCCCGATGGCTCCTACGCCGGGGAATACGGGAGCAGGAATACGTACCATTTTTATCCCCACGGCTTTGAGTTGATGGCGCCCCACAGCAGGAAGGCGGGGGAAATCGCAGACAGCTTTCTATACAGGGCAATGCCGAGGCGGTCCAGGTACTTCAATGACGATGACCGCATGGCCGCCCATTATGTCTACGACTGGATGCAGGCATGGCGGGATTACGCCAGGGATCGACCCGGCCCCGTGGAATTGCCCACGGAGCGGGAGTCCACATGGTTTCCCAAGGCCACGATGCTCGTCATGCGGACGCCTGAATACCACCTCGTGGCCAACGCCTCAAAGGGTGGTGTCTATAAGGTAACAACCCCCGAGGGTGCCATCGCCAGCGACACCGGCCCCATTGGGGAACTGGAGGACGGACGGGTTGTCGTGACCCATATCGTCTCCAAGAATACCATCGCCGTGAACAGGGATCGAACCCGGCTGGACATCAAGGGTGTCTTTCAGGTCCGCAAGGTCATGCTTCCGACACCATTCACGAACATCCTCTTCCGGGGCTTCATGATCACCGTGGGCCGGTTCGCTGCGAACCCGGTGCGCGCGATCCTGCAAAAGATACTCATCACCGGCAAGCGCCCCCTTGGCATCAAGTTTCGGCGGCGTATACACGCCGACAAAACCCGCATTGTGGTGATTGACGACATCAGGGCACCGAAGGGGGTGCGCTTCAAGCGCCTCTCCTTCGGCAGCGATGCCACCTCCATTTATGTGGCCAATTCAAACGTCTTTCAGGAAAGCCGCCTTACTGGATGGCAGGATATCTCCCCGGAACAGGTGCGGGACCTGAACAGGACCGGCTGTCTGCGGGTCAGGCGCGTGATTGACGCCCGCAGGAAGTAGTGTCTATACACGCTTGAACATGGTGTAGGCTCCATGGAACCGCTCCTCCTGGGTCACCAGAACCAGGGCGGACTTCGGCGGAATTTTGGCGTCGAGACTTCCCGAGGCAACCGTCACATGCTCGCCAGTCAACTTGCAGGACATTCCCCCGCTATCCATCAGCCGTGAATCCCGCAGCGGAATAAGGCTTCGCCGTGTTTCATCCCCCGGATTGACAATCACCGCAACGGTGTCGGTGGCAACATCGGTCGTTCGCAGGTAGGCCAGCAACCCATCCGCAGGCAACACACGGAAATCCCCAATGCGCAGGGCGGGAAGTTGACGGCGAAGCTCCACAAGCTGGCGCGTCAACTGGAGGGACTCATTGTCGTCATTCAGCAAATCCCACCGCATGGGTGCCCTGTTCAATGGATCATGACCCCCCTCCATACCGAGCTCCGTTCCGTAATAAATCACCGGACACCCGGGCAGGGTGAACTGCAGAATGCGCGCAAGTCGCTGGTCGATGGGATCAGGAAGCGTGTGGGCCAGACGGGGTAGGTCGTGGTTGTCGAGAACGAGATGGGTGCGAAGGATCCCCTCGATGCCGCCATCCTCGACCATATATTCGAGGGACCGCGCCGTCGCCTCGGGGGAGAACTTCCCCTCAAGAAGGCTGTGAATGATCTGGCGCACGTGCAGGTTCAAAATGCCATCAAGACAGGTCAACCAACGCTCGGGGTAATTCCAGCACTCCCCAATGACCACCGAGTGGGGCGCGGCGTCATGGGCGCAATCGGTGAATTCCTTCAGGTATTTGAAGCCAATATCCGGGGCGACATCGAGGCGCCAACCATCAACGCCAAACTCCCGCAGGTATCGCTGAACCACGCTGCCAGGGGCCTCCCAGAGATATTGGCGCACCTCCTCATTTTCCAGATTCCACTCGGGAAGATTCGCCACATTTCGCCAACTCAGGTACCCTTTGGGGTATTTCTTCCCAAAAGTGAACCAGTCACGCTTGGGGGATGAGGGATCATTGAGGGCTTCCTGAAACAAGGGGGAGCGGCGCCCAAGATGGTTAAAGACCCCGTCGAGCATCAACTTCATCCCCCGGCCATGGAGGTCATCGGCAAGACGTCGCAGGTCCTCCAAGGTGCCGTACTGGGGATCAATCCGGTGGTAATCGCTCGCATCGTATTTGTGATTGCTGAAGGCCTCGAAGATCGGGTTGAGGTAAAGCAGTTCGATGCCGAGGTCCTGAATGTAGTCGAGTCGCTCGCGGATCGACTCCAGATCCCCGCCCCAAAAATCGACCTCCTGAGGCGCCACGCATTCCTCGTAGTTGTAACTGCCACGGGCAGGCAGATCCGACCACTGGCGAACCCGCCGGGGAGGAGCGTAATGGGCCTGCTTGGCGTCCATATTCCGACTGGGCGCGAACCGGTCCACAAAGACCTGATACACCACCTGCCCGATTCTCCAGTCGTTTCGACGTTCCTCAAAGCGATTCATAATGTTACCTCGGAGGGGTCTTCCGTGCAATCTCGCCAACTTATTGCACTCAGATTACGCATTTAGCGCAATCGACATGCAAACTCTTGCGCCAAAATTCACGCGCCGCAAGGAAAGGCTTGCTCCATTGGAGCGGTTTTTTTCTCCTCGCCACCAGAAAAGGTGGAACCCCTGATGATGCTCCCAGCCCTTGCCACTATTATCGCCATTGCCGGTGCTCATGGTCCGGTGAAACTTACCGTCCCCTTTGAGTTGTCCATCGAACATGAAACGGAATGGGGACAAAGTGTCTTCCTGACCGGCGATCACCCCCTGCTGGGAAATAACAATCCAGTGCGCGCGATCAAGCTTTCCCCCCATGAATATCCGGTCTGGAGTGTGACCCTCGACCTTCCCCCAGGCACCTCCTTCCAGCCCCGGTTTATCCTGCGCGATGACAACTTTGATCGCCTCGCCGATCCCACAAATTTTCAGGAACTGGAGATCCGCCGCGAGCACCTGGTTACCGGGGAACCAGGGGCGCCGCCCACCTTTGACCCTCCCCCTCCGGAGGCCTCCCCAGCACGTGTGGAAACCTTTGTATTCAACCCCGGGAATTTCTCCTCAAGGACGATTCGGGTGCTCCTTCCAAAGGGATATAATGAAGGCACGGACCCATACCCCCTCCTTCTCGCTCAGGACGGACAAAATGTCTTCCATCCCGGCGGTCCTTTTGGAACATGGAATCTTGACCAGACGATCACCCAGCTCATCGACGAAGGCTCCATCCCTCCCATTATCCTTGTCGGCGTCGACAACACCAATGAACGGTTCGCTGAATACATCCCCAACTGGGGCTCGCTCATGGGGACGGATGGCCGTGGGAATGAGTTTCTCGCCATGATCCGCGACGAACTCATTCCCGAATTGGAGTCGCGCTACCGTCTCTCCGCGGAACCCGAAGACAGGACACATCTCGGCAGCTCGCTGGGGGGACTCCTGGGCTGGGAGGCCGCCCATTCCTTCCGGGACACATTCGGAACCGTGGCCGCCCTTTCCCCGAGCTTCCAGATTGAAACCGAGACCATCATGACCATGGCCGCGGAGGAACCGTCGGCAAGGTCACGTCTATACATTGATTCGGGAACCCTTGGCTCAACCGGGGACGGCTACTGGAACACCATCGGAGTTCGTGATCGGCTGATCGAGTCGGGCCATGCCATTGGCCCCGACTTCATGCACCGGGTTGGATTGAACCAACAGCACAACGAGGCGGCCTGGAGGGCGCGCTCCCCCCGGGTGCTGCTTTGGATATACAACCCGGAAGCCTTCATTACCTCGGATTGAGGAGTGCCGTGACGGCGATCTCGACGGCCCTCGCCGCCTGTGCAAAGGGTGCGAAGGTGATCTTGTCGATGGTGTCCGAGGGCAGGTGGTAATGCTTGTACCGAAAGTTTGCCGTGTCGGTAAGCATGAGGGCGGGGAATCCACGCTCCCAGAACCCGAGTTGATCGGAGCGACAGATATCCCAGAATGTCATGGGCAACGCCCCCGTCTGGAAGGGAAAGCGGCCATGGTCCTTCATTGATTTCGAGAAATCTTTGACAAGCCCTGCCGAGGCCGTGTTTCCCACGATGGCAAGGAAGTCCCCCCTGTTCGGGTAAAAGTAGCGCAGCAGGGGCGGGTAATCCTGGCTGCCGGGATCCTGTGTATAGAAGCCAACAGTTTCGAGACAAATCATTGCAGCGATCGACTCGTTCCGCTGGCGGCATCCTTCGGCATGAACGATGGAGCCCATCTCCTCCGTGTGGAAGTAGGGAGCCTCCTCGTTGGCGAAAAAGACAATGCGCAGGGTCCGCTCGCCGCGATGGTCCTTCAACCGGCGTGCTATACCGAGGGCCATTGCCATGGCGGATCCATTGTCATTTGCTGCGGCACAATTTTCCACGGAATCGTAATGGGCGCCCACGATAACGACACCATCGCCCCTGCCGGGGATGTCGCTGACGATGTTGCAAACCTGCTGGCCCCGGCTTTGGAAGGTTTCCCGCCGAACATCAAGCCCCACCTTCTCCAACTCGGCCTCCAGGAAGTCCGCCGTGCGATGATATGCTGCGGGGCAACGCTGCAGATTGCGCTCGCCAATGTCGACGGCGATGACCCTGAGGTCGCGGCGCAACTCCTCCTCCCAGGCCTTTTCGTCCTGGTCGAGGGGGAGCCACCCGTCCCTGAGTTTCAGTGATCCGTGTTTGTATAGCATGGGGGAATGCCCGCCGTTTGTGCTGAAGGATATTGTCTAGCGGACGCTCTTGCGAAGTTTCGCCGGGAGAATCTTGAGTTGCTCGCGATACTTGGCCACCGTGCGGCGGGCGATTTGAAAGCCCTTCTTGCGCAGCATGTCCGCAATCTTCTGGTCGCTCAACGGCTTGTTCTTGTCCTCAGCCTCAATCATCTGGGTGAGAAGCTCCTTGATGGAGCGCGACGAGGCCGCCTCGCCATCATCGGTTTCCAAGCCACTGGAGAAGAAAAACTTCAGCTCGAAGATACCCCGGGGAGTCTCGACGTATTTCTTGGTCGTGACCCGGGCAATCGTCGATTCGTGCATGCCGACGCGCTCGGCGATATCACGAAGAGTCAATGGACGAAGGTGCTCGATTCCCTTGTCGAGGAACTCCTTCTGATACTCCATGATGGCTTCGGTGACACGAAGAATCGTCGACTTGCGCTTTTCAATATTTCGAATCAGCCAGACCGCATTCTTGTACTTCTCGGAGGCATATTCCAGGTCGCCGCCAGTTGGCGGTGATAGATGGTTGCCACCGGCACCCGGTCCTCTCGTCGTTTCGGCCTTTGCCGCCTCCACCAACTGGGCACCGCGCTTCCCCTTGGCCTGAATGAGACGACGGTAATTGGAGGCAACCTTCAACCGCCCCGCATCACCCTCGTTCAGGAAGTACATGTACTTCCCGTCGACCTTCTTCACGAAGACATCCGCGGTGATGTAGTGGGGCTTGTCGGTGCTCTTGGACAGACCCGGCTTGGGATCCAGACGTGCCAGAATTTCAAACACTTCGGTGACCTTCTCCTCGGGAACCTCCAGGGCGCGGGCAATTTCCCGGAAGCGCTTCTGTTGAAGGTCGGATAGATGGCCATCAAGAATTCTGTAAAGGACACGGTTGCGAATTTCCTTTTCCTCGCATTGGAGGCGAAGGCATTCGGCGAGATTCCTGGCGGCAACGCCGGTGGGTTCGAATTCCTGGATGATGTCGAGGACATCAAAAACGCGCTGCGGTTCCACATGGAGGCGAAAGGCAATGACCTCAAGGAGAAGATCCTCGACCGGGATTGCCTGCAATTCCTCCACGGGGCGCTTCATCTGGCGGGAAATGAGGTAAAGGAGCTGCATCTCCTTCTTCATGGAGTAGACCTGGTCGTAGGTCTCGCCGATCACTTCGGCGATGACGCGGGCGATGACTTCCCGCCGCTTCATACCGGTGAAGGCTTCCGGATTTTCTCCCCCACGGAGGCGGGCAAGCATGCCGCGCAGGGCCTCGTCGACACGCTCGACCGGGCCTGCTTCGTCAGGAGTGACCAACTCGGGGGGATAATTCAGAATCAGGCATTGATTCTGGAGGGTGCTGTCGATGTATCCAAAATGATCCAGGTTGCCGATCAGGAACTCGGCAATCTCCAGGTCGTCGCCATCCAAAACGGACAGTCGAAGCTGGCGGCGCATGGATTCGTAGAGGTTTTCCGAGGCACTGGTGAAGAGGGTGAAATCGTGCTCCTCAAAGTCCTCCCTCGCTGCACTGTAGGAGGAGGTGTCGCTGTCGGCAAATTCCTCGCCCCAATCGACATCATTTTGCTCAAAATTCTCGAATCCGTCACTATTTTCAGTGGTATCGGCCAGCTCACCACTTTCCGTCACCTCCGGGGTGGTGACCTCCGGTGCGGCATTAAATTCCTCGTCGTAGGCCTCGGCGTTTTCTTTTCGGCGTTCCTCGTCGGAGACCCCGGTGTCATCGAGCGACTCGAGCCGTCGGTCGTCGGGACTTTCCTCACCGGTGGGTTCGGAGCGCAGGTCTTCCTCGTCATCGGCGAGTTCGAGGAGGGGATTCTCCATCATCTCATCGCGGACGAGTGCCTCGAGGTCCATGGAGTTCATCTGAAGCAATTGGATGGACTGCTGCATCTGCGGCGTCATGATGAGCCGCTGGCTTTGCTTCATTACTTGTGAGAGGGAGAGGGCCACGCTGGAGCCTCCTCTCTGGTGGAGTCATATCCCGAAGGGCTTTCGCCCGATTTGTTGAGCTTGGTCTTTTCCTAGCAAGATTCGAGCACAACAATTGGGAGCGTATCTTGCTTCAGTATGCGCGTCAAGGTGAGAACAACACGGATTTGAGAGTTTTTTCAGGACTCGGGGTAAACCCGCAGAATCGTCGCGCCCCGAAAAAAACCGCCCACCCTCCCTTTGGAGGACCAATTCCCTTCGCTTTCAAGCCTAATCTGTAAAATAATCCCGCCCATTGTGGGAACGGTTTATCAAGTCAGGACTTGCCACCCCACCATCATGGGGAAATAATTTCGATGGTTTGCCGGATGAGGCACCACTTTACGATAGCGCGAGGGATTACACGGGCGGTAAATCGTCTGTTGGAAATACCCCCTCGGAGGACAACAATGACCCTGCACACTCGGTTGGTTTTGGCCGGTGGACTCGCCCTTGCAACGATACTTCCGCTCCATGACGCCTCGGCCCATGAGTTGGCGGTTCCCGGTCGTAGCCCCGCGAACCCCCTCGCCATTCTGAGTGTCCCGGATGCCACATCAGCCTGGGAAAAATTGTCCCAGACACCGTTGCGGTCCGCCCTTGATGATTTCTTCACATCCTCCCCCGCTGCCTCCGACCCTGCTTTCTCCTCATGGAACGAGCAAATCAAGGCTGCCGGTGAGGGTCTTGGGTTCTCGCTCCTCCCCGACGATCTTTTTCTCCACACGATAAGCGGCTTTGACCTCTATGCCATCAACCCCGGAGGCATCCCCTCCATTGTCGGTGTGTTTGCCTTCCACGACGGGACGGCACCGGGGAAGATCCTCGATCAGTTGAAGCGGGAGGCCCGCAATGCAGGGGGCACCTCGGGTGGTTACACGGCCGACACGGTTCAGGAACGGGACTCCAACGGGCGCAAGATTCTGGAACTGCCCGCATTCTCCCTCTATTTTTCCTCCTCAGCCAACATCCTGATTATTTCCAGTGACCGATCTGCCCTCGACAGCGCCGCCGCCGACCAGGGACGGGTGACTTTCAGTGCCGACTTCTTCGACCGCTTTAACGCCGGTCTGGAGGGCGCGCCTGCAGATATTTGGTTTTTCGGCGAACCGCTCTCCATGCTCCCCCTCGCCCTTCGCGGTTGGCTCAACCCCGAACTCTTTGCGCCCGACCCTGAAATTCAGCGGTCGAGCATCGCCCGAATTGCCATCGTGGAGGACTCCATCCTCATGACGACCTTCATGCCCCATCAGGACATGGAAATTTCCCAGCAACGCCTGGCCCGGGCCGCACCGGCATCCTCCACGCTTCCCAATTTGGGAAGTTTTCATCAGCCCGGTGTTTTCCATTTTGCCTCGAATTACTTCGATGGCCTGGCCGCGCTCGATACGATTCTTGAAAACCTGACCAGCGTTCCCGGGGTGACCGTGGACAAGGTTGAGGTGAAAAACCAGATCAGCGGCTCAACCACCCTTCTCGGATTTGATCTTCAGAATGACCTGCTGGCGAACCTAGGCCCCAAGGCGGCGCTGCTTGTGACAGAAATCGGCACCGATCCGGGGCGACCTGTCTGGTCCCAGGCCAAGGGGGCCCTCCTCATGGGAGTCCGTGACGAGATTCTCTTCGAGGAAGTGCTGGGTATCTTTGAGGAATCATCCTCCGCCCCGGCGACGGCCACACGCGAGGCTGTCAGCTTCATCAAGGAAGCGGAGTCAGAGCATGGAGATTACAAGTACTTCGACGTGAACATCCTCGCGGAACTCGATCTCGTGCCGAGTTACAAGATGACCAGCGAAGGCGATTTTCTGGTCACGACCAACAGGTCGATCATGGAGGCAATTCTGGCTGTTCGTGCCGGAGAAAAGACCTCCCTCCTCGACCTCAATGACTACAAGGCCACCCTCGGGAAATTGGATGACACGCGGAACATTCTCTATCACCTGGACACCCCCAAACTCCTCGAAATATTCCGCGCCACCATGGATATCAGGGACAAGACCGAGGAGGATGCCAGGCTGACCAATGCAGTCATCGATCTCTTCAAGGTGCTTTCCGGCTATACAGTTTCGACGAAATACACGGCGGACGGACGCCAGATTCAGTATCTGCTCAAAATGTAATACCGACTTATCACGCCGTCCCCAACAGAGGTAGCCTGGTAGCCAAAACAACCGACCTTCCATGATCCCGATAATCAGCCATCTTCTTCCCGCCCTGCTCTTCCTTCTTGCAGGGCGGGTGATTTTTCAACTTTTCTTCAAGTCATCCAGCCTGATTCCCCAAGCACGGTCGCGCATGGAGTACTTCATGTTTCGCGCCGCGCTGTATTTCACCATCGGCGGAGGCGCCCTGAGCTTTCTGCTCGCCGTGGTGGGGCATCTATCCACGTCATGGTTTCTTTGGCTTCCAATCCTGTTGGCCATTCCGGGGGTTTTCATTGGTTCCCCATGGAGGAACCCTGCAATGAACCTCCCCTGGCTTTGCCGGGAAACAACGCGGGGGGACTTTCTGCTCGTTGGCACCATCGTGGTGAGTGCGGTCCTCGGGCTGCTGGGTGCATTGACCCCTGAGGTCCGCCACGACTCCCTCTTTTACCACCTTCAAATTCCCCTGTTGTGGCTCAACGAGGGCCGCATGATCGAGGTCCCGGAAAACGGCCATTCCTATTTTCCCTACGGCCTGGAGATGATCTATACATCGGCCATGCTGATGGTGGATGATTCCGCCGCCAAGGTCGTGCACTGGGTCACCGGCCTTGTCGCGATGGTCTGGTGCATCATCCTCGCAAGGAGTTCGGGAAACGGCATCCTGGCGGGGGCATTATTCTATTTCCTGCCAACGATGGTATATCTTTCCACCACCACGTATATCGACCTTGGGACGGCGATGTACGGCCTTGGTGCCATTGCCATTTTCCTTCAGGTGAATCGCGGGGGCTGGCGTTGGCACGAGGGCCTGCTGTTCGGGTTCATTGCAGGAAGCGCCATGGCCACGAAGTACACCGCATGGGCACTCCTTAGCGTCCCCCTTGGCGTGCTGTCGTTGGTCATGTTCCTGCGCCATCCGAAAATCCTGTTCATCACCGGCGCGGGGGTATTCATTGCCCTGGCGCCGTGGATCATCAGGAATCTCGTGTATGTGGGAAACCCGGTGGCGCCCCTGATGATTCGTCTATTCGGCCCTGAAAGCGCCCACGAGACGGGCCTGGCCGGTGCCTTTGACGCCTTCGCGGGAAGAAGCTCCGGTGCCATGGATTACCTTCTCGCCCCCATCAATTACGCCCTCCACCTCATTCACCAGAAGTACACCATCTCGCTCCTCGGCCTTCTTGCCATTCCCCTTCTTGTCTATACATTTGGCAGACGGGAAGACGACGCTCCCCCCATCAGGGAGCACACCGTCCTGATGGGATTGCTGGTCGGCATGTTCCTTTGCGAGGCCCTCTTCACACGGGGCCACCCGGACGGACGGTACGGCCTGACCAGCATGGGCATCGGAGCCGTCCTGATCGCCATCACGGCTTCATCGGTTACGCGACACCTTGGCAACAATGGCCTTGAACGCGGGGCGTATCTCCTCGCGGTGGCCCTTTTCGCGTCCTCCCTTTTCGACTATACACGGCACCAGAACCAGCTTGGCGAGCGATGGATTCCCGTTTTCTCCGCGGATGCACGGTTGCAATACCGCATCGACCAGGGAGCCGCCCCGGCGGGGTTCGGCGAACGCGAAGCATACCTCCTTGCAAACAACCCCGGCCGCGTCACAGGACACAACTACCCCAGCGCCACATTGTACTGGGTATGGATCCAGGGAATTCGAAACGAACCCGTCATGGTTGCCGGCGGTGCCGATGCCCCACCGGAGGGAATTGCCAACGCAATGCGGGAGCTCAACTTCACCCATTTCGTTGACGGGGTGAATCCGGGATTTAATGAAATTAATTGGCGGGAGTTTCTGGACGGCTGGACCGATTGGGTTGAAGTTGGCGGGGCAACGATCCATTCCATGCACCGGAACCCATGAAAAAAGCCCCGAACGAGTCGGGGCTTGAGCAATCATGTTGGTTGAATCATCGGGACCGGATTAGATTCCGAGTGCCTCGATGTAGCCCTTCACGGCAACCTTGTGATCCTCGTCATCAATGGAGTCGTGATACGTCTGCCATGTGGCCTTGGCCTGTGGGAGGAGGTTTGCCTTCTGGTAACATACAGCGAGGTTGTAGAGGGCGTCGTGGAGTGTCGGGTCGAGCTCGATGGCGCGCTTGAAGAAGTTGATGGCTTCGTCCCAATTTTCATCAACGGCGTGCATGTGGCCGAGGTTGTAGTAATCCACGGGGTTGCTGATTTCCTGGCCCATTTCCTTCATGGCGAGGACCTTCTCGGCGGGCCCGAGGGAGTGAATCAGGGTCATGCCGTAACGGTTGAGGGCGACCTCGGTATCAAGGCGAAGGGTGTCGCGGTAGCGGGTGAGTTCACGCTCGTAGAGATCCTGCTTGCTCATCTATACCATCCTGGGAGGAAAATGGGCGGTTTCCCGCCACAAGAATTTGAGTCTATTTCCCGGGGCGAGGCCCTGTCGAGGGAAATGCGGGTCACTTCGGCAAGTTTCCCCGATGTTTTCGCCAAAGACCAATGTCGAGCGACCATCTCCCACCACCGACGAAGAGGAGGAAAATCGATCCCATCAGCATCGACCAGTCATTTCGCGAGGCATGGGCCGCGCTCCAAAATCCGTAACGGGA
>JAFIGB010000409.1 GCA_020831705.1 Candidatus Sumerlaeia bacterium
ATAGACGGCCTCCCAGATCGGAAGTGACGCCTTGTCCCCCTTCGAGATCGACGGCAGAAACTGCTGCCGTATAGCCAGGGAAAATACAAAGTCGAGAAGGTGGAATGTATAGAGGAGCGAAGGGCCTGCCAGCAGCCCCGGTTCCGGCGGCTCGGGCCACGTGTGGAACTTTTTCTTGAGCTTGAGCAGCCCTCCAAGGGTTGGGGACACCCCATCGACCTGCCAGGGGAGGAGTTTCACCCCGCCCCGCCCCTTCGTAGGGTCGCCGATGATGCGATTGGACGGGAGCGGGTTGCTGCCGCGGCCAGGTAACCAGATGATCCCCGAGTCGGAGGTGCAGAACCTGGCAGGGAGCGACAGGGCCGTGGTGATCTCCGAAGCCTTTGCACAATGGGTGTGCGGTTTCGGTCCCTTCCCCGTTCGGACATGTCGGCTTGAAGACTGCTTTTCCGCCCAAATTAGCAGGCGATGATCAATGATGGAGGCATGAAGGAGAAGCATTCACTGGAGGCAGGCAAAAGAGTCGTTACTGCCGAAAGTCTGGCCACCCAGGGCTCCTTTGGTCAAGGTGGATTGGGCGAAACCCGCCAGCTGAAAATCCCCTTTTTTTGTATTTACTCAATCCGGTTTGTAGGGAATTCAATCCGTAGGGTACTTATTGAACGGTCGTCATTGATGGTTGCCAATGGCTCCCCATCTTCCCCGGGAACTTGATGAAGGCATGGATGGAAAGAAGCAGGAGGAAATTTTCAATTCATGGATGGAGGCCCATCAGGCAATTCCCATCAAGGTCGCCAGGTGTCATGAGCGAAACCCGGAGGACCGCGCCGATCTGGTGCAGAATATCCTTCTCCAGATCTGGCTTTCGATCCCTTCCTTCGATGAACGCTGTTCCCTCTCCACATGGATTTACAGGGTTGCCCTCAATACCGCCTTCCGGTGGCGAAGGACGGAATCGAGGCGAAGCATCGGCCTGATGCGCTACGAAATGCATCACGAATGGTCCGGCAGGGATACCCCCAGTGATCTTGAACTGGAGGAACTTTACAGTGCCATTCGCAAACTGGAACAAACGGACGCCGCCATTATCATGATGCATCTAGATGGCATGTCATACCGGGAGATTTCCGAGGTGATGGGCATGAGTGAAAAAGGGGTCGGGGTCCGATTGAGTCGTGCGAGAAGGAAACTCGCAAATCTACTTGGAGGTTGAGCATGGCCGAACTGGAAAAATACGAGGCTGTCTGGAAAACCGCCGGACATGGAACGGTTTCCGTCGATGCGGGAGCACTGGCAAGGCATTTGAAGCGCAATGGGGAAACCTTCAGGATATTGGTATATCTCCGTGACTTCAGGGAACTGCTGGCGTGCTTCATCCTCATCCCGGGAATTATCTTCATGGGGATGCACCTGGAACTTCCGTGGAGTTGGTACCTTGGTGTTCCTGCGTCCCTTTGGGTGGCGGGATATATTCTATACAACCGTCCCCAGCGGGGGAGCGAAACACTTGCTGGTTCCGTTGTTGAGTGTCTGGACACATCCATCCAGGAGGTTCGCCACCAGATCAGGCTGCTTCGATCCGTGTTCTGGTGGTACCTGCTTCCCCTTGATTTGTCATGCGGCGCGTTTTTTCTCCACATTGGATGGGAAACACGTCAGCTTGGCTGGGCAGCCGTTTTGTTTACCGCCCTGCTCATGGGATTACTACTCGGGGTGACCTGGGTGGTTTGGAAATGGAATCAGTTTGCGGTTGAGAGGGAGCTTGAGCCACGGCTTGCGGAACTGGAGTCGATCCGCAACAGCATCATCAACGGCGACGACCCCGTCAGTTCTGCTCCAGAAAAAGCTCATTGAGCTTGGACTCGATATACTGGACCGACTTGAGGAGCTCGTCGGTTCCTGCATTGGTGCTGGTCTGGCGCTCACGGTCGATGGTGGGAAGCACGGCGCTCGTGAAATTCTTGGACGCCTGGCGGATCTGACCACTGGTGGTGTGGCGATTGTGGAGCATGCAAAGGATGAGGCGATCTGCAAGGACGACGAAGTGCACCTTGTCAATCTCGGCCCCGTAAAACTTCACCGAGACCTCGGGGCTGGTGGCGCGGGACACCATGGCGTTGAGCGCAGCGATAACACCGGCAGCCATGGCCCCCATGTTGTCGTGGGACAGGGGATGAAAGTCACCAGCGGAGGAAAGAATGCAACCGGTGCGGTCGATCACCATGGCGCACTTGGCCTTGCTCTCATGGAGGAGAACATCGATCTGGTCGTCGAGATGCTCGAGGAATTCGTCAGAAAAGTGCACCACCCCGGTATCACTCGGGGATTGGGACCGCTTGCCTTGCTCATTGGGGGCCATGGGGGGTGTCACTCCACCGGTCGATTGCTTGGATATTCACTTCAGCGCATGCCGCCGCCGAATTGCTGGGCAAGGGTGTTGTTGAGTTTCTGGACGACTTCGCCACAGATCGCCTTGAAGGTATCCATCACGCCATTGTTCTCGATGGCAACCGCCTCAAACGAGCGGCATTTTCGTTGATTCAGGACCTGCTCGAATTCCTCCACCGGAGTGATGAAGAACAGGTCGCGTTTGTTGTACTGAAGAACCAGGGGCATGGATTCGTAGTCATACCCATATTCCTTGAGCATCCCCTTGAGGTCCTCAAGGGAATCCAGGTTGTCCTGCAGGCGGGACTTGTCGCTGTCGGCAACAAAGACCAGCCCATCGACTCCATTGAGAACCATCTTTCTCGTGGAGCGGTAGTAGGGTTGTCCGGGGACACCGTAGACAAGGAACTTGGTTTTGAACCCGGCGATGTCCTCCAGATCGATGGAGAAGTAATCAAAAAAGAGGGTGCGATCGCCTTCGGTGTCGATGGAGGAAAGATTTGTCCGATTTTTGTCGGGGATGAGCTGATGAATATTTTCAATGTTGGTGGTCTTCCCCCCAAGGCTGGGGCCAACATAAACGATCTTGCAGTTAATCTCCCGTGTTCGGTAGTTGATGATGGGCATCGGATGAAAGGCCTTGGTGGTTCTTGGTTATAGGGGTGGATTTCAAAAGTCCGAGTCGATCCGGTGTCGGGTGAAAATAACCCACCGACCGCTCAAGGCGTCATTTTTTGCAAACATGCAATAGCGAGTCAACGGTAAAGCCCTGACCCAGCTTTGCGGTTGCCCCACACCTCGACAAACCACTTCATTATCCGTTGTCAGTCGTGGATTTGCAACCCATGACCAATTTGTCAGATTCTCTCCATTCCGCTTCCCCAGAGGTTGTGCACTCCTCATGTTCAAGAAAGTTTTGGTTACCGGTGGGGCAGGCTTTATCGGGTCCCACACTGTTGATTTGCTCCTTGAGCAGGGGTGTCATGTGGTTGTGCTTGACTCTCTGGAGCCTCAAGTCCACGGCAATTCCGGGAAACCACCCGCATATCTTTCGACCCAGGCGGAGTTCATCCGTGGGGATGTGCGTGATCGTGATCTGCTCCTCCGTGCCCTGAAGGGCTGTGATGCCGTCATTCACGATGCCGCCCAGGTTGGTGTGGCCCAATCCCAGTACCAGATTTTTCGCTACACGGCGGAAAATGTCGTCGGAACGGCGACCCTGCTCGATGTTTTGACGACGGAAAAGACCGGTGTTGAGCGCCTCCTTGTCGCCAGTTCCATGAGTATCTACGGCGAGGGGCAATATCGTCGGTCATCCGATGGAGCACTGGTTACAGCGAACTTGCGCAACCCCAGCGACATGGAGGCCGGCAGGTTTGGTGTCTTTGATCCGGAGACGGGGGAGGAATTGCTCCCCATCCCCACGCCGGAAGAAAAGCCCCTTCATTGCACCTCCATTTACGCCCTGAACAAAAAGGATCAGGAGGAATATGCCCTTCTGGCGGGGGAGGTTCATGGTCTGTCCACCGTGGCCTGCCGATATTTCAATGTTTACGGCCCGCGCCAGTCCCTTTCCAATCCATACACGGGTGTGGCGGCGATTTTTTCCTCGCGAATCAAGAACGGCAACCGGCCGCTGATTTATGAGGATGGCGAGCAGTCCCGCGATTTCATTCAGGTCAGGGACCTTGCCGCAGCCAAGGTCTTCCTCCTCAACAACCCAAAGGCCGGTGGCAGGGCCTACAATCTTTGCACGGGAAGGCCGACCACGGTCCGGCGAATTGCAGAATATCTGGCCGAACTTCTCGGGAGACCGGACCTTCAGCCCGAAATCACCGGAGGGTTCCGGGCGGGTGATATTCGCCATTGCATCGGCGATCCCTCCCGATTGGCTGCTTTGGGCTGGAAAGCGTCCATCACTTTGGAGGATGGTCTTGCCGAGTTGGTGGAATGGTCATCCGGCCAGGATGCCGTTGATGCCGTTGATAAGGCCCACCAGGAACTTGTCGACCGAGGCCTGATCAAGAAATAACAGGAGGACTTCAGTAGCTTTGGAAAAGGATCCGATGTCCCCGACTCCCGAACCCGGGAATACAGCCCACGAGGAAAAGGAGCGCTTCCCATCGCTCCTTGTTCTCGGCTCCATCCTGACCATCACGGTATTGGTCTTTTTTCTGGTTCGTCTGGCTGCTCCCTCCGAACTGCTCGACAAGGATCAGGAACGTCCCGCTGCCTACATGATGGACATCCTGATCAATGGCAACTGGATCATCCAACGTGATGACACCGGCGATATTTCCTCCAAGCCCTCCCTCTATACATGGGTCTCCGCGTTGGCTTCTATCCTTATTGGCCGGGCCAATGAGGTCAGTCTGTATCTTCCCACGGGACTAGCGGTCCTGGGGACGGCACTCCTGATTCTATTCGCCGGAAACCGTTACTACAACCGCCGTGTGGGCATGGTTGCGGCCTCCATGTTCCTCATTTCCATGGTTGCCTGGAAGCAGGTCCAGCTTGCCCGGACCGATCCCCTTTTCTCCTTTTTCACCTTTGCCGCCGTGCTTGTTCTATACGAAGTTATCCGGGGACGAATGTCCTGGGTTGCCTTCTGGGTTGTTGCGTCCCTGGTCACGCTGACGAAGGGCCCCCTTGGAGTGCTCTTCGCCTTTGGCGGCTTGCTGGCCTACCTTTGGGAGCGCCGCCGTGACGACACCCCGCCGGTCGCCCCTCCCCGCTGGGGGCAGCAGATCATTGGTGTGTCCATCTTTCTTGGTCTCAGTGGCGGCTGGTTTTTCCTTGCCTGGCTCCAAATGGGGCAACCCCTTATAGACAAGATGATTGGCGAGGAACTCGTCGGCCACGCGGTGGCAGGGGAACGGGGGAAACGGCCCGGCGAGGGACTTTTCTTCCCCTCGGCGTATTACCTCACCCGCTTCGCCCCGTGGGCCATCCTTGGCGCCATTGCCATTGTGAATGTCATTCGCCGCCCCGACCCGAACCCCGAGCTGCGATTCCTCGACCGATTTCTGGCGGCCCATTTCCTTCTGGGCCTTTTTGTCTTTTCCCTCGCACCGAACCAGCGCCCCGACCACCTTTTTCCCATCATTCCGGCAAGCATCCTCCTTGGGGCCCGCGAGCTAGAACGCTGGTGGAGGGTTCCGATGGATCGCCGTGGCCTGGGGCTCTATACAGTGGCCGCGGTAATTTTCATCATCGGCCAAACCCTTTATATCGCCTTCTACAATACAGGCTAGGAAAAGACCGCCCGAATTCAGGAGGTCGACAAGATGGCTGAATTCATTCGCGATTCCGTCGGGACTGATTTCCCCCTCGTTCATGTCGACGCCCCGTATGCCCTCCAATATCGAATCGGCACCATGCACCAGCAGGTTCCCATGAGCTGGGTGACCGATGCGCTGCAATCCGATTACGCTGTATATGCAGTCATCAGAAGGCCGACGGAAATGTTCGAACTCCTCCCCGACGATTACCGCCCCTACTGGCACAAGCAGCTTGTTGCCCTCGACGAGCCGTTCCTGTGGATCATCTCCAACAACGAGGAAATGGGCTGGCAGGACCAGATGGTCCACTTCATCAACGGCCTCAAGATGGAGTCCCGGGGAATGGCCTACCGAACCAGCCCGGAAACGGCGCCATTCTACATTCGAATGCGTGCTGACGCCTCGCTCCGTCTGACCAACATGACCGATTCACGGCGGAAGCTGAACCTGGTCGTCGAGACCGAGTCCGGCCGGGAACGCCATCCCATCACCCTTCTTTCCAAGCAGACGGTGGAGTATTACTTCCCCTGATTGAAACAACCAACACGACGTATAGACCGCCCAGATTCAAGGACGACCGAATGCCAACCCAGGAATTTCAGGAAAATGTGGAGAAGCTACGAAGCAACATCAGCTCCGTGATTCGCGGCAAGTCCCAAATCGTGGAGCTTTGCATCGTCGCGCTCCTTGCCCGTGGTCATGTGCTCCTGGAGGACGTTCCCGGCGTTGGCAAGACAACCCTCGCATCTGTCCTCGCCCAATCCATCCGTGGCACTTTCCAAAGAATGCAGTTCACGTCGGACATGCTTCCCTCCGATATTCTGGGCGTGGTGATATACGATCAGGACCGTCATGAATTTGAGTTCAAGAAGGGTCCCCTGTTTGCCAACGTCGTCCTTGCCGATGAGATCAACCGCACCACTCCGAAAACCCAGTCCGCCCTGCTGGAGGCCATGAACGTCGCCCAGGTATCGATGGATGGACGTGTCTACGAGTTGCCCCAGCCCTTCATTGTCCTGGCCACCCAGAACCCCGTTGAATTCCATGGAACGTTTCCCCTTCCCAAGTCCCAGATGGACAGATTTCTTGTCCGTCTACACATGGGGTACCCCGACCGGGAGCACGAGGTTCAGGTCCTCCGTGAGCAGCAGGTGGGTGCCCACACGACGGATGTGGACCAAGTGCTGGATGCGGCGCAGATCGCGGTCATGCAGCAGTCCGTCTCGGAGGTTAAGGTCAGCGACGATCTTCTCGACTATATTGTCCGTATTGCGGAGGCGACCCGCAGGAGCGAGCTGATCGAGCTCGGTTGTTCCACCCGCGGTGCCATCGCCCATCGCCGCTGCGCCCAATCCCTGGCGGCGGTGAACGGTCGGGACTTCGTCACACCCGATGACATCAAGCAGGTTGCCGTGCCGGTCCTTGCCCATCGTATTCAGGTCGCACGGACCTTTGACCTCGGCGGCTTCTCCTACCACGAGGACGAGCAGGTCATCACCAGAATTCTGGAGGATGTTGCCGTGCCGCTTTGAGTACAGATGTATATACAAGACGAGGGGTTGTAATATGTCATTGTCTGCCAAGAATCTTCCGGGAAGCAAGCGTACCCGGATTGTCTGTACCATCGGTCCGTCCTGCTCCTCGGTGGAGACTCTTCGGAGGATGATCATGGCCGGGGCGGATGTCTTCCGCCTCAACTTCAGCCATGGCACCCACGAGGACCACGCCCGGTCCATCAAGCTGGTTCGGCAGATCAGCTATGAACTTTCCAGCCCCTTCGCGCTCCTTGGCGACCTTTCCGGTCCCAAATTGCGTCTTCAGGAAATCGATGGTGGCAGCCGCGAGATTGTCGAAGGCTCGCTGATCACCCTGACATCCGATGCGGCCGATGGAAGCGATGATTGCTTCGGCGTGAACATTCCCGGCTTTCACAAGGTCGCCCGCCGCGGGGAATCCATCCTCCTTGATGATGGGAATTTTCGTCTTTCCGTCGAGAGCATCACCGGTCATGCGGTGCGCTGTCGTGTCCTCAACGGTGGGGTGCTCAAGTCCCGCAAGGGGGTGAACCTCCCCGATACACATCTCCCGATTCCCGCGCTGACGGAAAAGGATCTGGCGGACATGGAGTTTGCCATCAGGCATGGTGTGGATGTGCTGGCATTGAGTTTCGTTCGCTCAACCGCTGACATCGTCAAGGCCCGCGATGCGATGCATCGTTTGGGGGGTGATCTTCCGATCCTCGCAAAGATTGAAAAGAAGGAAGCCGTCGCCGATCTTGAGGGGATCATTTCCATCGCCGATGGTGCCATGGTTGCCCGGGGAGATCTGGGGATTGAAGTCCCCATGGAGCAGGTTCCGCGCATTCAGAAGGAAATCATTCACATCTGCAATCGCATGGCACGTCCCGTCATTACGGCGACCCAGATGCTTGAGTCCATGTTGACGAACCCCAGGCCCACGCGGGCGGAGGTAACGGATATATACAATGCGATTCTCGATGGCACCGATGCCATCATGCTTTCCGGCGAAACCGCGGCGGGAAGGTATCCCGTGGAGGCGGTGGAGACCATGGATACCGTTGCCACCGAGGCGGAACGGAACCTTCAAAGCTGGAACAAGGGAATCGACTGGGTACTCGAAATGGGTGAGGTCCCGACGATCACCCACGTCACCTGTAATTCGGCGGTGATGGTCGCGGAAAAGCTGGGCCTCGACCTGATCATCATTCCCACCCAAAGCGGAAGCAGCGCCCTGCACATCTCCCGCTTCAAGCCATCCGTTCCCATCTTCGCCTGCTCGAACAAATCATCGACGGTGAACATGCTTTGTCTCGCCTGGGGGGTCCAATCCCGTCTGATGGCCCCGCTTCGCGAGGAGGAGTTGGAAATGAGTGAAACCGATGCCCTCGTGAAGGCGGCAGTTCGGTGTGCCATGGAACATGACTTCGCCCGCGCCGGCCAGCGTGCCGTTGTCCTGGGAGCCGTCCCCTTTGGCGAGGGGAACCACACCAACTACATCCGCGTGATAGACATTGAGTAGGGGGGCTGCGGTGGTTTCCCAGGTCGTAATCAGGCTGGCAACCCCCATGGCACCGATTCCCCCCGCCGTGCCCGGCCCTTGATTCCTCTCGCCAGGCAGACCAGCCCAGGGTAATGATTCCCGGAAGTTGGAGGACCGCAAGAGATGCCGCTGGATCAGTCAAAATACCTCGATCAATCCACGCTCAGGGAGGAATTGCTCGCCTCCGGAGTGGCGAAGGGGGACCTCCTCGTCGTCCATTCGTCCCTCAAGGCAGTGGGCCGTATTGATGGAGGCCCGACGGCCCTGATCCAAGTCCTCGAGGATATTATCGGCCCCACGGGGACATTGATGATGCCCACGTTCACATTCAACCTGCAGGGGTGGGCCATGGGCGTTTACGATCCCGGGCGCACTGCCAGCCGGGTGGGGATGTTGACTGAAGTCTTCCGCCGCCAGCCGGGGGTGTGCCGGTCCCTCCATCCGACCCACAGTGTTGCTGCCAGGGGCATGATGGCGGAGGAACTGACCGAGGGAGCACCCACCCTCCACGAACCCCTCGGGCCAGGCTCGCCCTTTGATCGCGCCCGGTTGCTCGGTGCGAAAATCCTCCTCCTCGGAGTGGGTCAGAACAGGAACTCCACCATCCACCTGGCGGAACACCTGGCGGAGCTGCCCTACCTCGATGTTCCCTTCAACGAGCATGGCGACTTCGATGCCGCATGGTACTGCGAAAGCACGGGGAGGCCGCCCCAGTTGGTCAAGATTCGCCAGATGCCCGGATCAAGCGAGGGGTTCCTCCTCATCGATCACCTGCTGG
>JAFIGB010000480.1 GCA_020831705.1 Candidatus Sumerlaeia bacterium
CCCACCCAATGCTCCCGCTTTTCCAGCAAACTCATCCGCTGTCGTTTTTCCATCGTGGACTCCTTCAGGTAGACTCAAAAAGGAGGCTATCACGGCAGGAGATCACAGGTCAACATGGTGCTCGGCGGACGGATACGCTTCAGCAGTTCCGTTGGACGTATGAAAATCCACGAAGGCCGAACCAGAAGAATAGTTTTCACGCTCAATAGTCAGAACAACCGAACCTGCTCCTTCCAAAACTGAGTAACTTGCCGAACTGAACCCAATAGTCCCTCCACCGGTAGTTGGATGCAACAGGGTAATCTCCGCCTTTTTATTATTTGTCAATACACTATTTGCATTAACAATTAGCTTCCCCTCTTCATTTATTTGGTAAAGCTCCACACCAAGCTTTCTCTCACCTGGCTCGCAATTCCCCATGAGCGAAATCTCAATGGTGGTTTCCTCCTCCCCGGCAACACACCCTGGCGGCATTGGGGATCGATACTCACACCAGATCACTTCACCCTCAATGACATTCGGCCCCGAAGTCGCATAATCAACTCCCGGCAGCGCATTGTCGACTCCGGATATTTCATATACACGGTACATCGCTCGGACATCTGCAGTGTTCGGCGTCCGCACAACAATTAGAGACAGAGTGTAGGTACCATCGAGTTGCCTCTCAACAGAATACGTCTCATCTGGCTTGAACCCGATCGTGTTGCTCGGGTTGAACCACCATGCTCCGGCCTCCTGATGTGCGCACATCAAGATCATGGCACCCAACACCGTCAGCACCACTCCCCTCAAGAAGTCATTCGATGTATTTAATCTGCACATTATCACATCCTTCCGCTTGCGGTGAAGTTATTATGGAGCCTTCCTGCATCAGCGTCCTGCGTCGACGCTGTGTCAAAGCTACAGTCTCGTACTTCCTACTCGGTCAGGGCGGACTGCTCACTTCCCCCTACTCGCTCCTTTAGTTGCTCATATCCATGAAAGGCCTTGGCTCTTTCCCAATCGAGGGTGTGCGAATAGCTCTCCTCAAGGGCCTGGAGAAACTCAATGCGCCCCTGGACGTCCCCTTGAAGCAGTCGCGAATATGCCAGCCATGAAAGCGCCGTCGCCCGCTGATCTGTATTGGCAAAGAGATCCCTTCCACCTAATTCCATCTCCGTCGCATCCAGCAGGATCGCTTCAGCGTCCGGAAAATCACGGAGCATCACCATCGCCGCTCCCTTGAGTACCGTAACACACGCATACTCCTTGCGATACTCCGAGTACTCCTCAAGGAAAGCATCCGCCTCTTCCAATACCCGCTCGTAGTCATTTCGAAATAATATCGACTCAAGTCGCATCAATTCCGAGCGCGCCATCGCCTCCTTGGTGACATCGGGTAGGTCTTTCAGAGACTGTGCAAGCCGCTCCACTTCTTCCATCGACCCAATATCACGATTGGCCAACTCAAGCGCCAACCCGACCAATTGCATACGCGCCTCCGATGTTGCCTGCGCCTCATCGCTTACCCCTTCAATGTCACGGAAAGCCAACCATGCCGTGGGAAACCATCTTGCCGAATGCGCCGCTCCGGCAGCGTTCCTCATCGCCTCCAATCGCAAACTCCTCGGGTGCGTACGATCATTCGCCAATTCACGCCACTGTTCGACGCTTTGCGAGGAGCCCTTCTCATGCATGTGTGAGTAGGCTTGTAGTTGCCTGGCCATTGATACTTCTGCTGCGGAACCATCCCCGGCAACCGCTTCCAGCAAACTGTTCACTCCCACAAAGTCGCCTCTCCCCATCAAGCGCCGAGCCAGGCGCATCCGTGCGTGATTCACCTCAGGATCCTCCGGATTCTCAGCGATGAAGCGCTCCAGCGCCGGCACCCCTCTGGGGTTTCTATCATGGACGCCAACCTCAAGAAGCTCCTCCCGCGACAATGAGGTGACGGATTTCTCGCGTACAGATTCACTCACCACCTGAAGCTGAGAAATACCGATACCTCGTCTGATGTTCTCAACGTCCTCCTCACTTACTGCACCTCCCTTCATTGCGGAGGACTTCAAATTATCGCCTTCAATTTCACTCGCCTCGGAGGGAGCAAGCTCCGGTACCATACCCTCCAAGTCAAAAACCCTCTCAATCGGAAGCGACATACTTGAAAGGCCACGTTGACGCTCATTTCCTGCTAGATTCTCCGGAAGCTCAATGATGTAAGCCCCCTCAAATCGCTCCGAATCGAGCCGCGTCCGATAAACCCATGCCTCAGCAAAATAATCGAACGACCCAATCGCGACACGATGGGGAAAATTTGTCTCCACATGGGTGGTTGAAAAGAGATGAACGGGATAGATATCCTCAATCAACTCATCATAGTGGGCCTGTGCTCCCTCCTCCGTCCCTGATGCAGAAACCTGAATGGAATACACGGGATCACATGAACCACTATCAACACAAAGCCACAAAAATGCAGCAACCAAGCCGCCCAGCACGCGGGGGAATCTCATTACTAGCCTCCAAAGAAAGACTGTCTCTGCAACGAGAATTCAATTATTGCCAACTATTACGCAAGGACAATTTTTGCAAATAAGAACAAGTGGCGCATTGCCACCAGCAAATGTTTGAGAATATTTCAGTTACGAGTATTTTAATTTTTCCTCGCCTACCTTTCCAGCAAGAAGAATTCGCCCTTTTAATCACCTGTATATTTGTCTACCCCTCCTCACAACTCATTGAGTTTCAATAAATTGCGTATATCATTGGACGTCGGGAAGTCCCATGCATCTCGTTTGCGAAAAATTCTGGAAGCCAAGGCGATTTTTTATATCCTTCTCCAGAAATCTGGGTATTCAGTGCTACTCCCCAAAAACTGGACACTTGAATAAGTAAGGTTTTCAGGCCACCCTTCCCGCCAGGAAACGGAGACGGACCATGGCCAAAAGACGACGGATTTCCCCAGATACAAAAGCCCGCGTGGCTCTTGCCGCAGCGCGTGGCGAGCGGACGGTCAACGAGATCGCTGCCCAGTTCGAGGTACACCCCACCCAGGTCAGCCAGTGGAAGCGCCAACTTCTCGATGGAGCCTCCGACCTCTTCATCGACGGCCGGTCGGCAAGGGGAACACCCTCCGACGGAGAGGCCGACACGGCGCAACTTTTTGAACAGATCGGACGCCTCCAGATGGAGCTGGCCTGGTTGAAAAAAAAAGTTGGAGGCCTCGGGGACTGAGATGATGCGTGCCCTCGTCGATCCCCCGGACGTGATCCCCCTTCACCGCCAGTGCGAGCTGCTCGGCCTGCCACGGTCGACTTACTATTACGTCCCCACCCCTCCCAAGGAGGGCGACATCGCCTTGTGCCACATGTTGGATCGTCTATACACTGACCACCCCTATTATGGTGTGGAGCGTATGACCGATGCACTGCGCAAAAAAGGCATCGCCGTCGGCCCCAAGAGGGTGCGTCGGTTGCTGCGCCTGATGGGCCTGGAGGCCGTCTATCCAAAGCCCCGAACCTCCATTCCCAACCCCGGACATCGCCTTTTTCCCTATCTTTTGCGGGGAAAAACGATCTCCCAAGTCAATGAGGTCTGGGCCACCGACATCACGTATATACCGCTTGGCAGACGGGGATTCGCCTATCTCATGGCGGTGATGGACTGGTACTCGCGCTATGTCATTTCGTGGCAGCTTTCCAATACTATGGAAGCGATGTGGTGCGCGGAGGTGCTTAAGGATGCGCTGCTCCACGGCAGCCCCGAGATCCACAACAGCGACCAGGGTTCCCAGTTCACAAGCGACGTCTATACAAGTGTACTGGAAGATGCCGGGGTTGCGATCTCGATGGACGGGCGGGGGCGCTGGATGGACAATGTGTTCATTGAACGCCTTTGGCGGACGGTGAAGTATGAGGATGTCTATCTGCGCGGCTACGACTCGCTTTGGGAAGCGGAGGCGGGGCTTGGGAGATACTTCGCCTTCTATAACGAAGGGCGCGGCCACCAGGCGCTTGAGCGATACACGCCCGGAGAAATCTGGAGGGGTGAGGCGACGCTTCTTGACTCCCGCAACCAGAAAGGAGGAGCGTAATTTTGCCCAACGAAAGGACCGGGGCGGCTGGCTCTGTCCCTACCCAGCTGACCGCCGCCTTGGTTCAAAATATGAAGGAGAATGCCCCCTCCAGAACGACCAAACCCGCCCGAAAGTCTTACTTGTTGAAGGGCATTTTGTGTCCAAGGTGAGGGGAGTACCTCA
>JAFIGB010000414.1 GCA_020831705.1 Candidatus Sumerlaeia bacterium
CTGGCTGTCTGCCACGCAAACATCCAAAGGGAGCGGAAAGAGCACGCTGGCAGCCAATTCCGCCCGCAGGAGGATGTTGCCCACCTGGGGACCGTTCCCATGGGTGACGACAAGGCGCTGCTGGCCCTTCTTCAAAAGATCGACAATCTCCCGCATGGAGGCTTCGGTATGGCGATATTGGTCCTTGATGTCCCCCACCTCATTGGGATCGGTGATGGCATTGCCGCCCAGGGCAACGAGAAGGGAGGGGGGAAGAATGATTTCCGGTTGGCTGGTGGTCATGGACTGCTCCAAAGAAAAGTGATGCAACTCCAACCGGCCATGATGAAGCTTGAGGACGGGAAGTCAAGGAGGAAATATAAGGCTGAAGGATGAAGGATGAGGGAATAAAGGTGAAGGATGAAGGATGAAATTTTTGTATATACGGGAGGTTTATTGGTTCTCTATATATAACCACCTTTGTTTCCTGTATATCGTCATCCTCTTTTTAACAGACGGCGGATCATGTCGGATTCGATGGGGAAGTATTTATAGACAACGGCGAGATAGACAAGTCCCGGGACAATGCTGGCGACCATGGGCCAGATGCGGCCGGGGGTGATCCACCAGCAGGCCTGGAAGGCAACGGCGAGGATGATCCAGCCGGGGACGAACTTGAGCACTGACCACCAGTAGGCTTTCCAGCCCGCACGAAGCAACCAACCCAGCAATGCCGCCCACCAGATCCAGAGAAACGCGCTGGTGACGCTCATGACCGCAATCACCACGACGACACCATGGCGGGCAAAGAACCAGATCACTGCGACGCGGGCGACTGTATGCACGATGTTCCAGTACAACCCGATTTCGGGGCGGTCACGGATCATGTCGAGGCTGCTGATGGGACTGAAGACTGCCGTCAGGATCATATAGACAGCCATCCATTGCACCAGCGGAGCGGCGGTCAGGTAGGGGTCACCACCGAGTATCCATGCGGTGGATTCGGCAAAGACCGCAAGCCAGACAACGCCCGGCGCGAGGAAGGCCGCCGTGGTACCGATGATGCGCAGGCAGCGGGAGTGGAGGACCTCCTCGCTGACGCCACTGAATGTGGGGTACGCGACCCGCCAGATGCTCCCCACGAGAAGCAGGATCGGGAGCTGTATGAGTAGACGCGACACGCGGAAGTCGGCGGTCGCGGTGGCGGATATCCAGACAAGAATGAGAGGCCCCGGAAGAAGGGAACCAAAGTTGTTCACGGTCAGGTCGGCGGTATTGGCGAGACAAAATTTTCGGTGACGATTAAAGAGCCTGCGCAGGATCCCCACCCTCCGCGGCGCGAGAACCGCCATGGGCCGGAACCGATGGCCGCGGTACATCCAGAGACATTCGTATAGCTCGCCCAAAAGATACGCCGCCATGAGCGCCCAGGCATTGGGGAAAAAGAGAACAACAGCGGCACCACCAATCCAGGTGAGCAGGCCGTTGCCAAATTCCCCAAGGGAGATGGTCTTGAAGTCGAGATCCGCCATCAAAAGCGCCCGGACGGACAGCTTGGTCGCCATGACCGCAAAGATGGGAATCATGAAAAGGACGGCATGCCAGGTGGCCCCCTCCTCGACAAGGGAGGCTGCCCAACTCCCCGTTCCCGGCGAGGGGAAAATCAAGGCCAGTGCCGTGAGGAATCCAAGGAAGGCAGCGATCCAGGCCAGGGAAATGGAAAGAGCGACGTTGTAACGCTTGCGGCGGTTTTTCTCGCGGACCAACAGGGCGTCGAAGCTCATCGTCATGAGCGTCAACATCATCAGGTGTATATCTACAAGACTTCCGTAGGCGCCAAAGACTTCCTTGGCAACGAGGCGCAGAATGAGCACCTGGCCGAAGTAGGCAAGGACACGAAATCCAAAGCTTCCAAAGAGAACCCAGCGAGTGGCAGAAAAGGCGGACGGCATTTCATGTCCCGCGTTGAAGTGGCTATTTCCAGATATACTCGGCCCGTTTTGCCGCCCGCTCGGCGGTGGCGCGATCAAAAGTTCGCTCCAACAGGTGCAGCGCCCCATCTATTCCCGAGGCAACACCGGCAGCACAGACCACCCGGCCATTGTCAATCAGGCGATCGTCGGTCACGGTAAAGGATTCCCCCAGGGCCCGAAGCTCCTCGCGGGCGGTGTGATGGGTCGTGACACGTAACCCATCGAGCAGCCCCGCCCGTGCGGCCAAGAAGGCACCGGTACAAACGGTAAGAACCGTGTTCGCGGCGGTACCGCGTTGCCGAAGAAATTCAATGAGAAGCTCGTTGGCGACCTGTATCCTGCGTCCCCTGCCACCGGGAATGATCAACCACGTGGCCATCGAGGCATTTTCAAATGTATAGTCGGGGACGAATCGCATTCCCCCAACAGCTTCCACGGGCTCCAGATGTTCCGCCACGGTCTTGACCGTCACCAGCAGCTCCCCATCCGGATCGGTGGCGGTGGCAAGTATTTCAAAGGGCCCCGCCGCATCGAGCACTTCCACCCCCGGGTAAAGGAGCAGCAGCGCCGAAAGGCGAGTTTCGGAGGGTGATGCGGACAAGTTATTCGACCTCCGCTTCTATTACTTCCTCAAATTGATCATTCCCAACGGCGAAGAAAACCTTGTTTCTCCCATTTTGCTTGGCCTTATAGAGGGCCGTGTCTGCGAGGGCAACGAGGTGGTCCGCCTTGATGTCCTCGCCCCCGGGAGTACAGGCCACACCGGCGCTGATGGTGACAGAAAACGTGCCTTCTTCGCATTCAATCCTGAGGTCAGCAATATTGCGCCGCAACCGTTCCGCCCAGCATTTTGCCCCATCAAGATTTGTGTAGGGTAGGATGACGATGAATTCCTCGCCACCGAAACGGCCAGCAATGTCGACTTCACGAACCGATTTGCGCACCAGGTCGGCGACATCACGGAGAGCCTGGTCGCCCCCCTGATGGAGATAGGTGTCATTGACAGACTTGAAGTGGTCGAGGTCGAACATCACCACGCTGAAGTGGTTGGCGTATCGGTTTGCCCGCTGGCATTCCTTTTCCAACTGGTCAAAGGTCGTCTGGCGATTGAGTAGTCCTGTAAGGCCGTCGCGGGTGGCCCGCCGCTCGAGTTCCTCGCGAAGGTGGAGGTTGTACATGAGAACGCCAATGAGGTCACCGATGAGGAAATACGTCTGGTGAAGACTTTCATCGATTTCACGGTTGCCCTTGTGGAAGGTCAGGAAGCCCTCGGTCTGATTTCCCCGTGTGATGGGAATACTGAGAAGCGTGTTGGGATCAATGTCATCGTCCTCGGGTGAGTTCGCGACCGACTGGAGCTCACTGATCCATTTCCAGTCCACAGGCGCGTCGGGCCGTAGAATGCCCCACCCATTGGCGAGTTGATCAAAAAGGGTGGATGTCATCTTCTCGGTAATGGCGATATGGGAGTCGAAAAAGAGAACGGGGTGGTTATGGGCGGGGAATACGAGGAGTACGAACGGGGTATTGAGGATTTTGGGAAGCGTCCGTGAAAGGGCTTCTGAGATCTGGGACCGGCTGTTTACCTTGAGCAGGTTGCTGCTCAGTTCATTCACGAGGCGAATGCGCACCTGATCGGAGGCGAGCTTTTGAATTCTCTGGTGGTGGATGGATGCCGAATCCAGAAGCCCCTTGAGATAACCAAAGTCGATGGGGTTGGGAAGCGGGTTGATTTCCGGGAGGAGCGAGACCAGTTCGGGTGATGGGGGATGGTCTCCCAGATGGTAGAACTGGCAGGAGACGGAATCGAGGGATTGGGAGATGATGTGGGAAATTCGCCGGGGGAGGTAATCTCCGTTTGAGAAGTCCAATATCGCGAGGGTCGCACTCGCAAGAATTTCCATTCCGAGGGTGTCATCCTCGTCAACCTTGCTTACCTGACAAAACCCTGCCAATTGGAGGTTGATGGCATTGGCAATGTCTTCTCGGACTCCAGCAAGGAGGAGCCGTTTTTCACCGTTGGTTTTTGCCTGCAATTCTGGATTCCTTTGTGATGCCTTTCGCACAAGCGGTCCAACGCCCAATTTGGAGGGTATCGACCCTCCAGCACAAATGAAAAGGTGGTTTCGAGTGAATTGATTGAATGTGGGGCGTGGTAGTTTTTTGCCGGAAATCGGACCGGTCTGATGGAATTCCCTAGACCACCGGGGGCCTTCGGGCGTGATTCTTTGCGCAGTTTATTGCATCGTCCGCCACGCATGGCGAAAAAACCCTGGAGGCCCCAAACCTGATGAAACGTATCCTGACATTGATTCTCGGAGGGGGTGCGGGAACCCGTTTGTTCCCGTTGACGAAATATCGCGCCAAGCCAGCCGTGCCGCTTGCCGGGAAATATCGCCTCATCGACGTCGCCATTTCCAACTGCATCAACAGCGACCTGAAGAAGATTTACGTCCTCACACAATACCTCTCGGCGTCGCTCAATCGCCATGTTTCCCAGTCCTACGCCTTTGATCAATTCAATCAGGGCTTCGTGGACATTCTTGCCGCCGAACAGCGTGCCGAGGATTCCAGCTGGTTTCAGGGCACCGCCGACGCCGTCCGCAAACATTGGGCAACCCTTGATAATTTCGACTGCGACATGATCATGATCCTCCCCGGTGACGCCCTTTACCGGATGGATTTCCGCCCGATGGTCGAGCGCCACATCGCGGCAGGGTCTGACATCAGCGTGGCCGTCAATACCGTCCCCCGCAAAATCGCCCACCACTTCGGCCTTCTCGCCATCGACGAGGAGGAAAACATCATCTCCTTCAAGGAGAAGCCCAAAACAAGGGAGGAACAGGAGGGCCTGGAAGCCCCACCAGCCACCCTTGCCCGCTTCGGTGTCACCGAACCCAACAAGGACACCTTCCTTGCCTCCATGGGCATCTACCTCTTCAACCGCAACGCCCTCCACGACTGGATGATGAACACCGGCCATGTGGATTTCGGCAAGCAGATCATCCCCGAAGCCATTGATACCCAGAAGGTGACGGCGTTCATCCACAGCGACTACTGGGAGGATATCGGAACCATCGATGCCTTCTACGAAGCCCACATGGACCTGCTCAAGCCCAAGCCCCCCTACCGTTTCGCCGACCCATCCCGCCCGGTCTTTACCCGCCCCCGGTTCCTTCCCAACACGAAGATCCACGGCGCCAACCTGGACCAGACCGCCGTCGCCGATGGATGCGAAATCGGGCGTGCGAACATCCACCGCTCGGTTGTCGGCCTGCGCACACACATCGGTGATTTCTCCACCATCGAGGATTCCATCATCATGGGTGCCGACTCCTACGACCCCGCCCCCCGGGCGCCCTGGGAATCAGGCACCATCGAAATCCCCCTCGGTATTGGCAAGTACTGCCACATTCGCCGGGCGATCCTGGACAAGAACGTCCGCATTGGCGACAACGTAAAGATCCTCAATGAGGCGAACGTCGATAACGCCGATGGCGAGTTCTACTACATCCGCGAGGGGATCGTCATTGTTCCCAAGAATGCATCCGTACCCTCGGGGACGGTGATTTAGGAAACAAGTAGTTATAGACACCGACAATCATGGCCCTGCTCCTCTGTTCGTGGAAGAGCAGGGCCGGTTTATTTCAAGTGGTAGTGGGCACCAACAAAGGCGAGCCCCTTGATGGCAAGGCGTCTCAATTGCGGGGCACCACGTCTCATCGGTGACCTGCCGCTTGATATCCAGATAATTTTTCGCGGCGCCCTGTTAAGTTTGATTCCATCAGTTTCCAGCCACTGAAACAGCCATTCCAGTTTCTTTTCCATCTCCGCCACTTTTCCACTTCCATGAGCGGGATGTACTTCAACCCAGTCCAGCCGTTCACCCGCTCGTTCCTTGATGGCAATAACATAATCCCAGACAGGTTCGCCTGATCGCTCGCCCTGCCGAAGGGAGGAGTCGAGGTCGACACTTCCCGCCAGACTTGCCGGGTCATTGACCGTAATTCTTTTCCTGTCCACACCCTTGAGAGCCTGAAGGCCCTGGCGATAGGCCGCCTTCAAGCCGGGTGTCTCGCTGACATCTTTACGAAAACCCATTCATCCCGATCCATTTTTTATGGAATTTGCCATAACCTGCGCGACAACATCATTTGCGCGTTCGGATGGTTCCACGAGGCCTCCCCAACTGGCCTGAATCGAGTCCGCCGCATCCGGATCAAGGGAGGAGATATCCACCACTTCTCTTCCATTTTCAAAATAATAGGCCCGCACATTTGCTTTAAGTGCATCGCCTGCCACGGCACGAAGACCGGGCAGCCTGGGGGCCCCAAGGGCCTCAAGGAGTTGGTCCGGGCTTCCACCACTTTGACGAAGGGTTGAGAGTACCCAGGCAAACTCCAGTGTCTGGGTCGAATGCGTGGATAGACAAACCTTGTAACCCCGTTGCATCAATTCAAGGATAAGAACAAGGGCCACAGAAATCGCGCGGGGGTGGAGTCCCATCTCAGGTTCCTCAATAACTACCCATTTGATGTCATTGCGCCTTGGCACCCTGGATGGAGGGAGCAGCCACAAAAGTCCAATAAGGAGGGGCATGAATTCACGCTGTCCCGCCGACCATACCATGAACGGGAGTTGTGTTCCTGTGGATTGATCCTTCAGCATCAATCTTTTTTGTGCTCTTGTTCGTTCAACGGAGAGGGAAAACCCGGAAAAAAGTGCATCACCCAGCAAGTCGCGATATACCTTTTTCAAGCTGTTGGTTCGGGGGAAGATATTCTCACCAACGGAAAATTCATCCTCCATCACCCTGCGCAGGCTTTCACTGAAGGCACGCACCACATACGGGTCGCCCGCGGAGTAATCACTGAAGGGGCGGGCCCATCCGTCTCTCAGGGCCAGCACCCGCTGCGCCGGGACCAGGAAGACGGATTGCTTCTCCCCCGTTCCTCTTCGCTGGGCGATCTTTTCCGGGGAAATATCTGTCTTCTCCCAGATTGCCGAGCTCCCTTTTCCCCAAAGGGAATGAAGCCCCTCACCGAAATAGATCTCCATAAAGGTGTCAGGGTTGCGATTCCAATCCAGACCATATTCCGTGAGACTTCGCTGAATAAGTCCACGATCAAGGGCCAACTTCAACCATTGAAGTGCTATACTTTTCCCGCTCGCCTGCGGCCCAACGAAAAGGGTCAGGTCACCGAAATCAATGTTGGCTTTATGTATTGGCCCTACCGAGTTCAGCTTGAGTGTTGCCATGGTTCTTTCTCAACCAATCTGCATTCCCGGGATGTTGTCCAAAAAGGTGGATTTACCACGGGCCTTTGCCGCCTACACGGTCGCCCGCACCCCCCTCCCAGTGCAACTGTTACTTCCCCGCACTGAATTGGGGCACCAACACATGAACCACCGACCGGGCCTGCATACCATGGCCGGGTCGGTGGCTCTGTCATGAGTGGATCGGGTTGACCAGCGGTCGGCTTACGCCACACGAACCTCAATCTGGCGGGGCTTGACTTCCTCCGCGAAGGGGAGTGTCAGGCGAAGAACACCGTGCTTGTATTCGGCCTTGATGCCTGCCTGGTTGATCTTGCTCCCCAGGGTGAACTGGCGGAAGTAACCCTGCGATTCGAACTCGCGGTAAAGGTAGTCGCGCTCGATGGTGTCGCGGCGAATGCCCTTGATGGTAAGGACATCCTTCTCGGTGGAGACATGGATATCCTGGCTGTCGAGTCCGGGCATGTCGGCAATGACGGTCAACCCGCCTGCGGTTTCAAAGATATCGACGCTGGGAGCGATGTAGCGCTCGGATTCGTGGGTGGATTCACGGGTTTCCGTGACGGGGTTTTCTGTGACTTTTTCGAGGGTTGCTGTGTCGGCCATGATCGGAACCTCCTGGTGGATTTTGTGGGGAAGGGGTTGGGTGGTTGCGGCTGCTCAGGCGACTTTGACGGCGATCTGGCGGGGCTTGGCTTCCTCGGCCTTGGGGAGGGTCAGGCGAAGAATGCCAGCCTGATATTCAGCGGTGACACGATCAGGGTCGACCTGGGCGGGAAGGGTGAAGCTGCGGGTGAAGCGGCCACTGGAGCGTTCGCTGCGGTGATAATTTTCCCGCTCGACCGATTCGTCCGTGATGACCTTCTCACCGGAGATGGTCAGTTGGTTGCGCAGGACATTGATCTGGAGCTTTTCGGGGTCGATGCCCGGTGCGAGGGCCTCGACATGGACGGCATCAGCGTCCTCGGAAAGGTTCACAAGCGGGTAGCTGCGTGGGTTGCTGCCGGGGAGGAAGGCGTTGCGGCGTCCACGGCCACGAACGGTATCGAAAGCCCGGTCAATTTCTCGACGAAGTACGTCGAATTCGCGGAAGGGTTCCCAGAATGTCAACATGATGGCACCTCCAAAGGAGTGGATTGAATTTCAACGGGATGCCGGGGAGGTGTTGGGCATTCGCCCGGGCCGTTGATGGTTCCGTCTATTTGCAGCTCCCCTGCCAAACACGAGGGCCAACACAAGTCCTTTATTATCAGTTATTTGCGAACAATGGCTTTTCTTCGTGCCTATTCGGAGGGATCGTTGCAACGTCGCATGCAACCCGGGCGCGGTGTTCCTGCGACGTGGCAACGGAAGGGAAGCTTTACCTTGCCCTTTTATGGGAATCAGCCACCTATATGGTCGGCTGTTTGTTCCCGGAGGGGAGGCATTCCAGCCAATCTCGAAGAGGAATTAACTTCATCACTTGAAAACTATTGGCGTATCAGCATGGTTGTCTTTTCTATGGGTGATCTTCCTTTCACTCACGCCCGGTCCTGACCTGAGCGCCAACGAAACAACACCAAACGAGGAAGACCTCCGGCCGGTTCGACTCCAACTCAAGTGGCAGCATCAGTTTCAGTTTGCCGGATACTATGCGGCGCTGGAGCGGGGCTATTACCGCGATGAGGGTCTGGACGTCGAGATCCTTGAGGCTGTCGACGATGAGGATCCCGTCGAAGTCGTCACTTCGGGACACGCTGAGTTTGGCATCGGTACCTCCGAGTTGGTTCTGTTCCGGGCACGTGGATATCCCGTGGTCCTCCTCGCTCCGATCTTCCAGCATTCCCCCCTTGTTTTTTTGGCACGGGCGGATTCGGGCATCCAAAGCATCCACGACCTGGTGGGACGGCGGGTGGCGGTGGAGCGCCAGGCAGCCGAGCTTTTTGCCTACCTGAACTTTGAGGGAATCGACCCTGCCAGCATCGAGCGCGTCCCCCATGCCTTTACCCCCCAGCCAATGATCGGTGGGGAACTGGATGTAGTGTCGGCCTACTCCACCGCCGCGCCGGTTCTTGTCCGGGAGGCCGGGGTGGAGTACCTT
>JAFIGB010000422.1 GCA_020831705.1 Candidatus Sumerlaeia bacterium
GCCCCCCAAAAGGAGCGCCCTTCGAAAGATTGGAAGGCCCCATGAACAACCGTATAATTGCCTCGTTGGACCGGTCCATTGAGGGCAAGTCTTTTTATCAGACTTTTTGCATCCGGATTTGCACAAAAAGCGATCGCCGCATGAACACATGCGGCGATACGGGCTTACTTATCTGAAGTCAGGAATGGAGGCGACGGTTTATCCCGTTGTTCCCCCGGCCACCAGACGCGGGCTCAGGAGGAAATCGAGAACGTCATCGGCGGTGTAATGGAGAATGTCCCGGCCAAGGATTTTCACCAGATGGGGAAGGTCATCCCCTGCGGTGACGAGGGTGCCCTCGACATACCCGTCCTTGCGGGACTGGGGGACGCCGATATTCGCCAACAGGGCATTGCAAAGGCATTTGCGGCCTTCCGTCTCCTCCATGGTTCCTCCCTTGGCGAGATACGCCTTGGTAGGTTCGCTGGCACATCGGTACCCAAGAGATCCATCAGGCTTGCGGTAGACACGCCGGAGGTACCCGGCATCGCAGATGCGATTGCGGTCGAGGTAAACATCGTTTTGGGACAGGCTTCCTTCAAGACGGGCAACCTTGAAGGGGAAACCGGTCGGCGAGGCGAGGGGGTCGGTAAGTACATCGGCAGTACCGTCAAGAATGCCTTCGAGGACACTTCGACGCAGTTCCGGTTCCAGACCCGAGTCGGCGCAGAACGCGAAAAGGGTTCCCACTTGGATGCCTTCAGCGCCCGATGCCTGAACATCAGCGAGGGATTCGGGGGTTCCCTTTCCACCGGCAACCCAGAAGGGAAGCCCGTGGGCGGTCATCTTGGAAAGATCCGTGATATCGCGGTCGCCGTAAATAGGTTCTCCCCGCTCATTCCTTTTGATGGGGCCACGGGGTGGGGCATTGTGGCCGCCTGCGGTGAATCCTTCGACAACGAACCCATTGATTTTGCCGGTGGCCCGCTTGAGGAGGGCCTGGGCAAGGGTGGCCGAGGAAATAATGGCGAGGAAATTCGGGCGCTTCAGGGGGGGCAGGTCCACCCGGAGAATCGCGGAGGGATCAAGCCACATATCCTCATGTGTATCGGAGGGCTCGTCCTCCACATAAATTCGCAGGGCCGTGCGCTTGTGCTGTGAAAGGGAATCGAGAAGGCCGGGAATCTGCCAGGGAATGCCCGCGCCCATCAGGACATAATCCACGCCGCCAAGCATGGCGCCATAAAGCAGGGCAGGATTGGGGAGGGGGATTTTTTCGAGAAGGTTGATGCCAACGGGGCCCTCGTGGCCTTCCCTGGCCAGAAAGACCTCGACAAAGGCGGCTACAACGGCAAGACCCATGCGCTCTGGCGGGGAATCGACACGAAACATGGATGGCGCCTTGAAGGGGACGCCTTCCGCTTTACCACCGGGAATAAAGTAGGCGTCGAGAACTGCCTTCGCCGTTTCCTGGCAGGGGAAATGAGCCATGGCGTGGCGGATCGTGCCATCGGTATCCCCCAGCTGGAGTCTTCTGAGAAAAACGAGGTCCAAGCCTGTTCCGGAGACCACCCCCAACATTCCGCGACGGGCGACCTTGTTGGCAAGTCGCCAACCCGAGACGGCCACACCCATGCCTCCCTGAATAATCGGGGGGTGCATTGCCCCAGTTTTCATGGTGCTGGATGTTCCATTTGACATAAATAGCCAACCTCCGGCGTCGGATAAAACCACCTGAAGTAGTGAGGGATGGCGGCGACTCCGTTGGTGGTGACTGCGCTGCCGGGTTACCCGGCTCAGCCATTGCCCTGTATATGACTGTCCACGCTCAGACACACGTATGCAATCGTAATCGGGACATCCCGAGGCGATCATCCAAGAGAGGTTTATCAATGAGTACATAAGGTGAGGCTCCCCGACAATGGGGAGCCTCATGGTCCAGCAAGCAATCAATCCTGATCAGGGGTGCTGATCAGTCAATACCCGGAACCGCAGGAAGGCCGTTCCTCACACCTGCCTGGAATCGGAGGATCTGAAGGGAGTTCGCCAGCGATGTCGCCGGCCCACCGGTCACCCGCATGGCATTGAGGTTCCCGATCTCCGTGGAGAAGGGAAGGGTGCCATTGATCAGCTGGAGGGAGCGCACCGCATCGCCAAGGTTCACATCGCCGGAGCGGGTGATGTCGCCCAACGTCCATGTGGTGTTCTGGAAGGCCGGGTCGACACCGTAAGCCAGGAGGGATTCGCGATACCAGTCCACGATGCCTTCGGGATTGGTGGATGCCGTCAGGCTGAAGGATCCGGGATCGAATCCATCAAGGCTTGCCGGTCCATCGGGGAATCCCGTTTGCAGGGAATCAAACTGGTTGAAGGCCGATCCGCCACTGCGCAGCTCGACAAAATCGGGGATTCCATCGAGATCCGTGTCGAATGTGGCGATGTAATCGTCGGGACCAAAGTCATCCGATGACGTGGCAACATACGCATGGGGGGTGCTGCTCAAGCCATTGGCCTGGGGGAAGGGATCACACAGATCCGCATGCAAGTTGCCGCTGAAGACATACCCGGAAGTGCGCCCGTATATTCCACC
>JAFIGB010000431.1 GCA_020831705.1 Candidatus Sumerlaeia bacterium
CCCCCAGGGACACCCTGGTGCGGAGGCTTGGAATCGCCGCCGCCTACGGTGCCGCAATTCTTCTGGTCTCCCTCGTTATCTACTTTCTTGTCTATCCACTTTTGATGCCCGAACTCCACGGCGCGCGGAAGTACCTGGAACAACGCTACTTCGGCATGGAGACGGTCGGCTATGGGGCGGGGTCTCTCATCATCACGGCCATTTACGCCATCCTTTGGGACAGCGGCATTGTGCTTCTGCTTTGTATACTCATCGCTCCCTGGGCCTTCATTCACCTCACGGGCTGGCGACTTCGCGCCCTGCGGGCACAAGTGCCCCTGCTCACCCTTGGCGTCACCCTGACACTGGTGCCCTTCGTCATTCTTGTGATGAGTGGTCAGGTGGAAATGATGACACGCCAGGCGATCGTCCTCGTGCCGGGGCTGGCGCTGCTGGCGGCCCTGCCATGGGCAAGACCCCTCCCGCGGTCGCTGTCGGGGTCACTCACCATGAGGGTCACGATCACCGTCATCCTGGCCGCCCTGATGCTCACCTTCTCCAACTGGAAAATCATTCGCGAGTTCAGTTATCACAGCCAGGCCGACGCGCGGCGCTACGAGCACATGAAACTTCTCTTTGATCAGGACACGGGGATTTGGGTGGGCGTCGATTCCTGGCCCGCGCACTACATGCTACGATTCAGCGATGCGCCGCTCCACCGGGAAGTCTGGGACATTCACTGGCCGGGGTGGGACCAGCGGGAAAACATGGAGGAGGCACTGGAATGGCGCGACCGCCAAGTCGCCCACAACCGCCGCGTGGCCCTTTCAAAAAACGTGGTCGAGCGCATCGGAACGACCCCGGAGGAACTCTTCGCCCTCTTTCCCGGCTATACATTCGAGGAACACCCCTCGGAGTGGTGGGTGGGAACCCCGCCGGAGGAGTAATAGGGTGTCTCCCTCCATCCCAAACGGCGCATACCGACTCGGGCCTTGACATCCTGTAACCATAAAGGTTACACTTTCTGAAGATTAGCCGGGAGGGTTCCTCCAAATTGGAAGTCCACTTCGAATCGGAAACCCTCCGGAAAGTCTTCGAGAAGGAGAAAAAGCTTCGCGCGAAGCACGGGGCGAAGCGTGCGGGCTTGATTCAACTTCGGTTGGCCCAGATCATGGCCGCAACCTGCCTGGAAGATCTCAGGAACCTTCCCGGCCCAAGAATCCATCAACATGTCAGATCACAAGGTCAGGAAAAGGCGGTCTTCTCGGTGGATCTTGACCATCCCTACAGGCTTCTTTTTGAAGCATTCCATGACCCCGAACCAACGCTTCCCGGTGGAGGCGTCGACTGGAGCAAGGTCACGAAAATTTTAATCAAGGGGGTTGAGGACCCACATGGCTGATACTTTCACACCGGATTTTGCCATTCACCCAGGGGAGACGCTCAAGGAATCCATGGGTGCCATCAGCATGAATCAAGTGGAACTGGCTGAACGTACCGGGCTCAGTCGGAAGACGATCAATGGCATCATCAAGGGGAAGGAATCCCTTACCCACGAAACAGCCCTTCAACTCGAAAAGGTCTTCAGGGTTCCCGCGCGTTTCTGGATCAACCTGCAAACCAACTATGAAGCTGCGGTATTAAAACAACGGGAACGCGCCAGACTTGCCCCCTTCAGGGACTGGGCAAGGGAGCGCGGAATTCCCTACAATGAACTGGCGAAGCGGGGCCTCGTTGCCGATACACGGGACAAAATTGACCGCCTCACCAATCTCCTCCATTTTTTCGGGGTCGCAAACCCCAACGCCTTCGACACAATCTGGCACCAACGCCAACGGGACTTTTCATTCCGAAAATCAGAGAAGATCAACAACCACCTTGGTGCCATTGCCGCCTGGATTCGCCAAGGTGAATTGGAAGCGGAATCCATCACCTGTGCACCTTATGACAGGAAACGGCTTCAGGGTGCACTGGATGAACTTCGCTCCTTTTCCCTGCTCCCACCCAAGGAGTTCCAGTCCCGGTTGCAGCAACGATGTGCAGACCTCGGGATTGCCCTTGTCTATATCCCCTGCATCAAGGGAGCCCCGGCTTATGGAGTCACCCATTGGGTGTCTCCAAAGCGTGTTATTGTGCAACTAAGTCTTCGTGGAAAAGACGATGGTAACTTCTGGTTTACGTTTTTTCATGAACTTGGCCATGTATTACTCCATGGGAAGTCACCCATCTTTCTCGAAATCGAGAAGGGGGAAACAAATGACCAGGAGGAGGAGGCAAATCACTTCGCCCGGGATCTACTCATCCCGAGGGAATCCCTGGAGCGGTTCCTGTCCACTCACAATCGCCGCACGATCAATGAGCAAGCGATTAGATTTTTTGCAGATGAGAACGCCATAACGCCGGGTGTCGTTGTCGGGAGGCTCCAGTGGGAAGGAGTCCTCCCGTACAACTCACACCTCAACGCGCTGAAGGCACGGTTTGACTTTGCGGACAACTGATTCCGCAACACGCAATACCCGCCTCAATTCGCCGGAACATGGTAGATCTGGGTGTCCTTTGGCTCCATGGCCGCACCGGTGATCAGGTCCACCGCAATGGCGGCCACGCCGGGGAGGAAGAAAACCAGGAGCAAGGCGCAGGATCCGATGAACCAGGGATCCAGGTCGCGGCGCAGTTCTGTTTCAATGGGGCGTTCCCGGGTCCCAACATTGACGCGGTTGGAGCCGCTGAGGGACTTGCTCACCGTGACCATGTCCCCATCCCTGATTTCCCGTCCCTCGTAATAGACGTGCTTGTCAGGGGGCGTGACCACGAAGGACACGTTTTTGTCGGTTCCGCTGATCAATGTCGCACATCCCGTTGCAGAGATGGAAAAAAACAGCAGGCAGACGACAAGAATTCCGGCGGTAATGGGTGCCAATCGCCCTGCCCGGGCATGAGTTGGAAAGGTGTTCATCATCGTTCGATCTGTGAAGTTTGGTATCGTGGTGCCCACACCGGTCACCATAAATTTATTATCGGTCAACCAGCCACCAGTTGACCAGTGAAATCCGCATTTTCTGACAAAGAATAAACCCCGGCATCACCACTTGGGGCGACACCGGGGTATGAGAATCCGGTCAACGACGGGGTGTGGTGTCAGCGTGCCCGATTGAAGAAGGCGTCGGCACCGGCGTAGATCGCGGCGTCGCCCAGTTCCTTCTCGATGCGAAGGAGCTGGTTGTACTTCGCGATGCGGTCGGAGCGGGAGGCGGAACCGGTCTTGATCTGTCCACAGTTAACCGCAACCGCAATGTCGGCGATGGTGGAATCCTCGGTTTCGCCGGAGCGGTGGGAAAGAACCGATGTATAGCGGGCGCGGGCGGCCATCTGGATGGCGTCCAGGGTCTCCGTCAACGTGCCGATCTGGTTGACCTTCACCAGGATCGAGTTGGCGACGCCCATGTCGATGCCCTTCATGAGGAACTTGGTGTTGGTGACGAAAAGGTCGTCGCCGACGAGCTGGATGCGCTTGCCGAGCTTGTCGGTGAGGAGCTTCCAGGTATCCCAGTCGTTCTCGTCGCAACCGTCCTCGATGGAGATGATGGGGTACTTGTCGCAAAGGGCCACGAGGTGATCGACGAATTCAGCGCCGGTCTTTTCTTCCTTGGTGGACTTCTTCATGACGTACTTCTTCTTGGACTTGTCATAGAACTCGGATGAGGCAACGTCGAGGGCGAAGGAAATCTGCTTGCCGGGCTTGTAGCCGGCCTTCTCGATGGCGGCCATGAGGATGTCGAGGGCTTCCTCGGGGGTGGCGATGTCGGGGGCGAAACCGCCCTCGTCGCCCACGGAGGTGTTCAGGCCCTTGCCCTTCAGCACGCTCTTGAGGGCGTGGAAGGTCTCCACACCGGCACGAAGAGCCTCGCTGAAGGTGGGGAAGTTGACCGGCATGATCATGAATTCCTGGAAGTCGATGGTGTTGTCGGCGTGGGCACCACCATTGATCACGTTCATCATGGGAACGGGGAGGGTCTTGGCGTTGACACCGCCCAGGTACTGGTAAAGGGGAAGACCGACATCCTCCGCGGCGGCCTTGGCGATTGCCATGGAAACGCCGAGGATGGCATTGGCGCCGAGGTTCTTCTTGGTCTCGGTTCCGTCGAGCTTGAGCATGGCCTGATCGATGAGGATCTGCTCGGTGGCGTCCATTCCCTCGATTTCGGGGGCGATGCGCTCGTTGACGTTGTTGACGGCATTAACGACACCCTTGCCAAGGTAACGGCCCTTATCGCCGTCACGCATTTCGAGGGCCTCGTGTTCGCCGGTGGAGGCACCGGAGGGAACGGCGGCGCGGCCGAGGGCACCACTTTCAAGGACGACCTCCACCTCCAC
>JAFIGB010000445.1 GCA_020831705.1 Candidatus Sumerlaeia bacterium
GCGGCACCAGCGCACCCAGCATCATGAACACCCAGTATTCCTTGAAGTACCCGATGCCAAAGATCCCGAGGGAAAATGCAGCAACGGCGAAGAGCGTGGCGTGGGTGAACTTGGTGAATTCCGGCTTCGTCGTCGTACGGAACAGGAAGACAATCGCGTAGCCAATGGAGAAGGAGGCATAAAACGACATGAAGTATTCCAACTCAAAACGAAGGTGCACCGAAAGGGCCGCCACACCAACGGCGATCAGTACGAGCGTCATGGGTGATTCAAACAATTCCTTCGGGACCAGGGAAAGAATCAGGTGGGTGCTCTTTCGCACCCACTCGCGAAGGTACCACTTCAGGGAGACGTACCCGCTGTCGAGCGTGGAGATGATGCAAAGGGTGATGAAAACAAGGTAGGCACCCTGCAGCAGCTTGCCCGCACCGAACTCCTCCACGAAGAGATAGCGGGTGATGGCGTCCTTCGCATGGAATAATCCGTCCGCCGAGGGAACAATGAGGGCGCTTCCACCCGAACCCATGACAGCCAGCGCGAGAATACCGTGGAAGACCAAAATCCCGAAGAAGATCATCCCGCCAAGAATGTAGGAGGAAAAGATCGATGTCTTCTCGCGGTGGATCTGGATCGCCCGGTGCCATTGTTGAATGTCGAGCCAGGGGCCGATGAGAAGGCCGCAAAGAAAGGCAACCACGTAACCAAAGAAAATTGGGCTGGTCGAGCTCGCATGACCATCCGCAAGCTTCCATTCCTCCCCACGGGCGGTGAAGAGGGAATTGATCCCCAAAAGGAGCACGATCATGCTGATGGCGATGATTACCGCCATGACGAGGTGGCTCCATTTGACCCGGCGAATGTCGAACTGCTCGCCGAGAAGGACCGCCGCGCCGAGGACGAGGAGGATCACCAGGGGGAGGTCCACCCCGATGGGGAAAAAGAGGTACCGGAAAATCGCAAAGAACGTCAGCGTGACGGCGACCAACTGGTAGAGAAGGAAAATATAACGGAGGGAGTGGCTGGTCTGGAAGAAATGCCGCTCAAAATCCCGGGGGTTGTCGTATTTCTTGGCGACCTTCCCGGTGAGAAGGCCAAAAATCATCAGTCCCAGCATGTTGGGGATGGCAAACGCCAGCAATCCCATCAGGCCGAAATGGAGGGAGACCTGAACGGAGAAAAACAGTCCGAGGCCCCATGTCCACGAAAGAGCAATGGAGACTCCCCAGGCGAGACTGTTCATGATACGGGGTTTAGTGGAACTCATCAGGGCAATCCTGCGTGAGATGAAGAGACGTGGATGCTACGTCTCCGGAGCCGATGTGGAGCAGTAACGCGGGGCGAGGTACAAATGCCATGGAAAATAACACCCCCGGAGACAGGAAAACCAGCCTCCGGGGATCGGTTAATTGTCGCACGGAGAGGAACTTCTCACCGGCGGTTGCGCTTTTCCATCTGTATCCTCAACTGAACACACATCCGCGCGAAGGGCTTGGCGCGCAGGCGGTCAACGGGGATGTAGGGGCAGGTTTCGCACATATCGCTGGGTTCGTCGACACACAACTCACAGAGTCCGTAGTTACCTTCATCCAGGCGGATGAGGGCTTCGGAGACCTGCGCAAAACGCTCCTCCTCGTAGCGACGCTGAATGTAGGTACTTTCGAGGGCGGAACTGTCAGACGCCGCATCAGCCTGGTGGCTGGAGAAGGTGGCATGAGTCGTCTGGCGGTTGGATTCGGCGATGTCATCGAGTTCGCGCAGATCCCGGAGGAGGTTTTCACGCTCCTCGTCAAGCATCTGGCGCAATTCCTTGATTTCGCTCTTCTTATAGGGCGCCTTCTTGCGGCGCTTTTTCTTCGGAGCGGGAGGGGCTGGTGTTGGCGCGGCGGTTTTTGCCGCGGCTTTCTTCTTTGCCGGCTTGTCGGCAGCGGTCGACTTTTTGATCTTCTTGATGCCCTTGCTCTCCTCGCGAAGTGCCAGAAGTTTGCTCAAGTGCTGGCTGCGGGCCTTCTTTGCCGGGGCCTTTTTCGACGCTGTTGCTGCCTTTGCCTTGGGTTCCGTCTTCGCGGCGGTAGCCTTGGTTGTGGACTTGGCCTTTGCCTTGGTTGCCGGTGCCTGCTTCTTGGCAGTTTGGGTCTTTTTCGCCGGAGCAGCCTTCTTCGCAGGAGCAGCCTTTTTCACCGGTTGTTCCTTTTTCTCAGCAGCAGCCTTTTTTGCCGGTGCCGGTTTCCGGGTGGTCACCTTTTTCTCAGCAGGCTTCTTCTCTGTATCGGTTTTCTTCGATGCAGCGGCCTTTGATGCCGTGGGCTTTTTGGCGGGTGCCTTCTTGGCTGGAGTTGCCTCTCCAGCCTTCGGCGCTGTTGACTTTGTCGCCGACTTTTTAACCGCGACAGGTTTCGCCATCGCCGTTGTTTTCGTGGAGGACTTGGGGGCTGGCTTGGCAGGAGTCTTTGCAGACCTTGGGGTCGACTTCCTTCCAGCCTTCGGAGTTTCCGACGTCTTCTTGGTGGTGGCTTTTCTGATCACGGGATATTCATCCTTTGCACAGCATCGGCGCATCGTCCGCAAAGTTGCGGGTGTGATGGGTCCGTGCCTATTTGTTGGTAGTACTTGCGGCAACGTGGGCAGCGCGTACCACCGGTCTTTTCCGCCTTGACGGAAAGATGCAATCCACTTGCGACAAGTCGCTCGGGAATTTCACGCGGCTGGGTCTCTTCGATGAGGACTTCGGAAACAATGAAGAGATCCTCAAACAGGCCTTTTCCACTTTCCAGAAAGGCCATTGTTTCCACATCAACGGTTTGGAGGGTTACTTTTGCCTCCAGGGAGTTGCCGATGATCTTGGGGCGGTTGTCCTTCTCACTGGGGCGAAGCTTTTCAATCTGCAGGTTCACTTCCGACCGCAGCGCCAGCAACCGTTCCCACCGGGTATTCAGTTCCTCGTCGACCCACTCAGCGGGAGCCTTGGGGAAATCCGCCAGATGCACCGACGGTTCAGCGACGCCCGGAATTTCCGTCCATGCCTCGTCACTGGTGAACGGAATGATCGGCGCTGAAATTCTGGAAAGGACGGACACCAGTTCATACAGGACCGTCTGGCTTGCACGGCGCACCTTGTCCTCCGGCGCGGAGCAGTAAAGCCGGTCCTTGATGATGTCGAGATAAAGGGACCCAAGCTCGGTAAAGCAGAAACCGCTCACGAGCTGATAGACACGGTGGAATTCGAAACGGTCGTAGGCCTGGGTTGCCTTTTCCGTCAGGCCGGCCAGTTGGTGCAGGCACCAACGGTCGTCCTCGCTCATTTCCCCAACGGCAATGCGATCGGTCGCCGGGTCGAAGTCATCAATGTTGCCAAGGATGAATCGGAGCGTGTTCCTGATGCGTCTATACGTGGCAAGGATGTTACCCAGTGCGGTCTCGGAGATGGAGACATCATTGCGGTAATCCTCCGAGGCAACCCACATGCGCAGGAGGTCCGCGCCATTCTTCTCCATGATGTCCAGGGGGCTGATGACGTTGCCGAGGGACTTCGACATCTTGCGCTTGAACTCATCGAGGACGAACCCGTGGGTCAGCACCTGCTTGTAGGGCGCCTTGCCCTTCACGCCAAGGGAGACCCACATCGAGGATTGGAACCAGCCGCGATGCTGGTCGCTACCCTCGAGGTAAAGATCCGCCGGCCAGGAAAGATCGGATTCCTCATTGAGTACGGCGAGATGGGTGCACCCCGAGTCGAACCAGACGTCGAGACAATTGAACTCCTTCTCGTAGCGGTCGGGGTTTGCGGCATACTTTTCGGGGAGGAAGTCAGTCAACGGCCTCGAGAACCAGCAGTCGGTTCCCTCGGTGGCAACGTAGCTGTTCACCTTCTCCAGAACCTCGGGGTCGAGAATGCTGATCTCGGATTCCTTGTCATAAATGGAGGGAATGGGAACACCCCAGGCCCGCTGGCGGGAAAGACACCAGTCGGGACGCCCCTTGAGCATGTTGTATATACGGTCATAACCCCACTTCGGGGTCCATTCGACCTTGTCGCATTGAGCAAGGGCAAGGTCCCGCAGACCATCCTGGTCCACGTTCATGAACCACTGCTCCGTCGCCCGCATGATGATCGGTTTGCGCGAACGCCATGAGTAGGGGTAGCTGTGGGTGAAGGACTTGTGACCTACGAGAAGCCCCTTCTCCTTCAGCAGTTCGACAATCCTGGGATTGGCGTCGAAAACCTTCACGCCCTCCATGTCAGGGTAGGCGGATGTAAAGCAGCCCCGCTCGTCGACGGGATTAAAAACGGGAAGGCCGTAAACCTGGCCAATCTGGAAGTCGTCCACGCCATGGCCGGGGGCCGTGTGAACGCATCCGGTGCCCTGCTCCAGGGTAACATGGCTTCCCATCATGATGAGGGAATCCTTGTCCAGAAGGGGATGGGCACAAGCCATCCTGTCAAACTCCGTTGCCGCGAAGGTGTCGACGACCTTGCCGCCCTCAAGTCCGGTGTCGGCAACGAAGGACTCAAGAAGCCCCTTGGCGACGATGAGTACCTCATCGTTTACCTCGTAGGCGACGTATTCAAAATCCGGATGCAGCGACACACCAAGGTTTGCTGGAAGCGTCCAGGGTGTGGTTGTCCAGATGACGATGGACACCTTCTTCTTCTGGCGAAGGGTCTCGCGCTCGGGGGTAAACCGAAGAGGAAAGCGGACGTATATCGACGGCGAAACGTGGGCATCATTGTACTCGATTTCCGCCTCGGCAAGGGCGGTCTCGAAAACGGGATCCCAATAGACGACCTTCAATCCCTTATAGACAAGCCCCTTCTCCACAAGCACCCGGAGACCATCGAGAACGGCAACCTCGAACTTGGGGTCCATGGTGATATACGGGTTTTGCCAGTCACCGCCGATCCCCAAACGAATGAACTGCTCGCGCTGGACGTCGACCCACTTGCGGGCGTAATCCGCACACAATTTGCGAATTTCCAATGGCGTCTTGTCGGCGTATTCCTTCTTCTTGCGAAGCTCGTCGACAACCTTCTGCTCAATGGGAAGCCCGTGGCAGTCCCAACCGGGAACGTAATGGGTCCGGAATCCCGCCATTGCCTTGTAACGAACAATGAAGTCCTTGAGCACCTTGTTGAGGGCGTGGCCGATGTGGATATCGCCATTGGCGTAGGGAGGACCATCGTGGAGGACGTAATCGGGGCGATCGGTGCGATTTTTCAGCGTGTCGTCCAGATTTATTTCCCGCCAATGCTCCAGCCGTTCAGGCTCGCGGACGGGAAGGTTCCCCCGCTGGGGGAAGTCGGTCTTGGGAAGATTGACTGTCTTGCTGTAATCTGTCGTAGGGTCGGCTG
>JAFIGB010000447.1 GCA_020831705.1 Candidatus Sumerlaeia bacterium
TTGCGGTGGACGAGGCGGCGACGGCCTTCTTCGATGAAACGATGGCGCGAACCTGGGAGGGCATCAACCGCATGCGCCAACTTGGCGCGAGCGAGGAGGTGCTGACGTATCTGCTTCCCAACGCCGTCAATGTCCGGTTCACGGAAAGTTCCGACCTTTTGAACCTTCGCCACAAGCATGTGATGCGGCTTTGTTACAATGCCCAGGAAGAGATTTGGAAGGCCTCGGTGGAGGAGGCGCGGCAAATTCGCGAGGTCCTTCCCGGGTTGGGCCGATTTCTGCTCCCTCCATGCGGAATGCGCGCCTTGGCGCGTCAAAAACCGATCTGCCCGGAAGGCCCCCGCTATTGTGGCGTGCGGGTCTGGAAATTGGATCTCGAGGATTATGAACGGGTCATTTGAGAGCGGATCGGATTCGCGGAGAATTGAATCATGAAAATCGGGATCGTCTGCTCGCCCACATACGGTGGGTCGGGGGTGGTTGCAACGGAGCTGGGTCGCTCGCTCGCCCAGCGGGGTCATCAGGTCCACTTCATCTCCATCGCCATGCCCTTTCGCCTCGATGCAAGCCCGGCGGAAAACATCTACTACCACGAGGTTCATTCCCTCGATTACCCCGTGCTTCCCGGTGAATTGTGGGGGATCTCCATCGCCAGCCGGACGGTTCAGGTCGTCGAGGATTACAAACTCGACATCGTTCACGCCCACTACGCCATTCCCCACGCGATCAGTGTGTGGCTGGCCCGCTCGGTAATGCCAAAAACAAAATTTGGAATGGTAACGACCCTCCACGGCACGGATATCACCCTTGTCGGCAAGGCCCCGTCGTTCTTTCCCATCACCCGCTTTGCCATTGAAAATTCGGATGCCGTGACGGCGGTCTCCAGTTGGTTGCGGGAGGAAACGATTCGCGAGTTCGGCATTGAGAAGGAAATCCACGTGATTCCCAACTTCGTGGATGACGAAAAATTCCAGCGCCGGCCAACCTGCCCCCTCAAGGAGCACTTCGCCCCCAACGGCGAGAAGATTTTCCTGCACGTGTCGAACTTCCGACCGGTGAAGCGGGTCAATGACGTGGTGGAGGTTTTCGCCCGTGTCGCCGACAAAATTCCCTCGCAGTTGGTCTTCATTGGTGACGGCCCCGACCGTGATGCCGCCCAGCGCCTGGCCCGCGACCTGGGCGTTGGCGACAGGACGCACTTCCTCGGAAAGCAGGAGCGTATAGAAAACTATTTCAGTTGTGCCGATGTCTTCCTTTTCCCGAGCGAATATGAGAGCTTTGGCCTGGCGGCGCTGGAGGCCATGTGCACCGAGAACATTGTCATTGCCAGCAATGGCGGCGGCCTCCCCGAGGTCATCAATCATGGAGTCGACGGTTTCCTGGCCAATGTGGGGGACGTCGAAGCCATGGCGAATCACGCCCTGGAGATCCTCGGCAATGAATCCCGCATGAATGAGATGGGCCGGGTGGCCCGCCGCAACGCCATCGACCGCTATCATGTCGACAGTGTTGTCCCCATCTACGAGGAGCTGTACAATGCAGTGCTTGCCCGCCAGCGATGACAAGGGGACAGACATTGGGTCGTCCACATCGAAACGGGGTGTAATCCGTGCGTGACTTTGTATATGGAAGGTTTTTTGGCAATTTCATCGTTGCCGTGATCATCTTTAATGCCCTTTTGATCGGGCTTGAAACCTACTATTATCATCCTGTTATAGACATCCTCGAATGGATATGTGTCTGGATTTTCGTCGTCGAGATCATCCTCAAGTATACCTACGCCCGGACCAGGCGGGAGTATTTCCGCGATGGATGGAACTGGTTTGATATCATTGTGGTTGGTGCTGCCTTCGTTCCCCAGGTATCCGGATTTTCAACGGCCTTGCGCATTCTTCGCGTCCTGCGCGTGCTTCGTCTCATCAAGGTCATCCCGGAAATGCGGCTCATCGTCTCGGTTCTTGCCAAGTCCCTGACATCGATGACGTATATCGCCGCCCTCATGTCCATCGTGTTTTATGTCTTCGCCGTCATTGGGCATCATCTTTTCGGGGATGTCCAGATGGAGTACGCGTCGCTCCACGAGTCCATGTTCACCTTGTTCCGTGTTTTGACACTGGAAAGCTGGACGGCAATCCGTTATGCGGCCATTGAACATGACATGTATTGGAGCTCCACGATTTTCCACGTCGTATGGGTGCTTGTGAGTACGTTTGTCATGCTCAACCTCATCGTCGGTGCGATTATCAATAACTACGCCGAGGTGCAGCAGATCGAGAAGCACCGCAAGAGCAAGGCCGATATCTCCGACGAGCGGCTGGAGCAGCTTGTCCATGAAATGAATGAACTTCTTGCCATCCGCCGGGGTAAGAAGGAGCTGGAGAAGGATGCCGCGAACCTGGATCCACCCTTTGACGATGGTCCCCTCCGCTCATGATTGAACAGGATCGCCCCGATGTCGTTGTCATCCGGTTGACGAACTGGGTGGGCGATTGTGTGATGAACACCCCTTTCCTTACCCGCGCCCGGGCGCTCTTTCCCTCCTCGAAAATCCTTTGTGTGGGGCGTGCCGGTGTTATCAATTTATTGAAAAACCATTCGGCCGTGGATGAAACATGGGTCATCAATGACAAGACGTTGGCTGGCTGCCAGGAGCTTGTCGGCAAGTTGCGCCGTCTTCGCCCGGCCCTTGGATTTCTCCTCCCCAACTCCTTCAAGTCCGCCCTGCTTTTTCGTGGGGGAAATGTGGGAAAAACCGTCGGATATGCCCGCCATGGACGGCGGTTGCTGCTGACCGATCCCGTCACGCTGCGCCCGGAGGACCTTGCCACCCACGAGGTGAACTACTACCTGCGTCTGCTCCGTCCCTGGGAAAAGGAAAGAATCCCCGCTCCCCCACTCCATCTGGAGGTTACCGGGGAGGAACGGGAAGAAATGGCGGGGTGGCTGGAGAAGCAGGGAATTGGCGTGGATGATTTTGTCGTGGGTGTCAACCCCGCGGCCCTGTATGGCACCGCAAAGAGGTGGCTCCCCGAACGCTTTGCCGAGGCCGCGGCGCATTTCGCCAATCAGAAGGGGGGGCGTGTTGTCGTCACCGGCCTTCCCACGGAACGCGATGTTGCCCAGGCCGTCTGCGATGCCGGAGGAAGTGCCTTTATCAATGGAGCCGGGGAGATGTCCCTCCGCCAGTTGATGGCCTTTCTTGCCCGGGCGGACCTTTACCTGACCAATGACAGTGGCGCCATGCACATCGCCGCCGCCCTGGGAACCCCGCTGATAGCCATCTTTGGAAGCACCGACTGGGTCACCACCGCGCCGATCGGCGACCACTGCCGCATCGTCCGTGCGGGGATGCCCTGCGCTCCCTGCCTCCTGCGCGATTGCCCCATCGACCACCGCTGCATGACCGGCGTGTCGACGGCGATGGTCATTGATGCGGCGGAGGGTCTTTTGGAGGCAGTCGGGAGGTAGGAAGCTTGTGGAGTCCCCACGCGCCATAAAACCCGTTGTGGAGTCTGGAACGCGATCTGGACTCCACAAGATGCGTTCGAAGAGCAGCGATTCTCGACGCGGCTTTCTCGTAAACCATTGAAAACAAACTGTTTACGTTGTTTTTCCGCCCGTTTGAGCTTGTGGAGTCTCCACGCGCCATAAAATCCGTTGTGGAGTCTGAAACGCGATCTGGACTCCACAACAGCCTTTGAGGAGTCCACAGACTCCACAAGCGATCACAAGGTCTCCCTCCCTTCGGCGACATGGATAAGGCGGGGGAACCAGAGAACAGCCGGTTTTCGACCACTGGAGGCCTGAAGTTCCTTCAGGATGCCATGGTCGCGCAATTGACGTAAAAGTCCCGGCACCGTCTTTCGATGGACACCATGGTCGTCGTGCAACTGCCTGACAAGATCCGGTGTTTTGAAAATGGGTCGATTGAAGATGGCGTCCAATAGGTGCACCGTGTACTGGGAGCGGGTCACTTCGAGGATGGTTGTTTTCATTTCCGCATAAAGCTTCATGATCGCTTCGACCCGGGAACTGTTTTTTTCCGACTGGATGATGACGGCATGGAGAAAAAACGCAATCCAGTCGTTCCAGTTGTCATTCTGGGAAATTTCTTTCAGGCAGGCGTAATATTCTTCCCGGTGACTTTCCAGATATTCGCTCAGATAGAACATCGGCTCCGAGAGAACCTTTTTTTGAAATAAAAACAATGGGATAAGAATGCGGCCAATGCGCCCGTTGCCATCCTTGAAGGGGTGAAGAAGCTCAAACTGGGCATGTACAATCGCTGTCTGGAGCAGGAAATCGATGTCATCAAAGTCCAGATATCTTACCCATGCCTGCAGATGGTCATGGAGTTGCATTGGGCTCGGCGGGACAAAGGTGGCTTCTTCGATGGAACAACCGTGTCGCCCGATCCAGTTCTGGTCCTTGCGGAATTCGCCTGGGTTCTTGTCCTGACCCCTGACGCTATCCATCAGGATTTTGTGAAGCTCAAGGATGAAGCCGAGTCGCATGGGGTACTCCCGCAGGTGCCCTCGCGCTTGGTACAGCGCCCTCCGGCAATTCAGAATCTCCTGGATATCCTTGAATTTCTCGCCTTCCTTGATGAGCCCCGCCTCCTGCTCCAAAACCTCGTCCACTGTGGCCTGGATTCCTTCGATCTTCGATGACAGCACGGCTTCCTGTGTGGTCAACGGCGACAACATCACTTCGGGGTTCGGAATGCCCCGCAGGAGACCGTCATAGCGAGCCAGGGCCGCATTTGCCTGCCCAACAAGTGGTAGCAGTTTTTTGTAGTCCAGATCGGACAAGGGGAGCATGTCAGGCTTATAGGGATTCAATGCGCTTGCCTCCTCCTGAATTACTTACCCAATGATTGCACATATTCCCACATCTATCAATCTATACAGGAGCAAACTTGGAGAAGCGCTCCTTGTCGAGGGCCTTCATGTAGGCCTCCTCGCCCGTCACAAGGCCCTGGTCGAGGTAGTTCTGGATGCAGTCGTCCATCAGCTGCATTCCCTTGGCCCGGTTGGACATGATAATCTGGGTCAGGCCCGAATTCTTCCCCTCGCGGATCGTGTTGGACACGGCAAGGGTCTGCACCAGCGTCTCGTGGGCGGCGATGCGCCCGCCACCGCTGCGCTTGAGGAGCAACTGGGCACACACACCACGCAGCGCCACGGCAAGTGTCTTGCGCACCGAGATCTGCTGGTCGGACGGAAACACGTCTATAATGCGGTCGACGGTCTTTACCGCGCTGTTGGTGTGCAGCGTCCCGAAGACAAGCGTCCCCGTCTCGGATGCCGATACCGCCAGGCTGATTGTTTCCAGGTCCCGCATCTCGCCCACCAGAAGAACGTCTATATCCTGGCGGCTGGCAGCACGCAATGCATCGCCAAAGGAGGGGGTGTCGATGCCGACCTCCCGCTGGACGATGGTGCTGTTTTTCACGGGATGAACGAACTCAATCGGCTCCTCGATGGTGAGAATATGCCGCGGGTAATTCGAGTTGATGTGATCAATAACGCCGGCAAGGGTCGTCGACTTGCCCGATCCCGTGGGACCGGTGACGAGACAAAGCCCGGAGGCGTATTCGCCAAATGACCGTACGACCGGTGGTGCGCCGAGGGTCTCGAGGTCGAGAATTTCCGAGGGAATCGTGCGGAAAACGGCCCCATAACCCGAGTACTGGCGGTTGTAGTTGCAGCGAAAACGTGCCCGGTTCCCAAAGGCGTAGGCAAAGTCCAGATCACCCCTCCCCTGAAAGTCCAACCACCTTTTCGGATCGCAGATTTCCTTCATCATCTTCATGATGGAGTCGTGATCGAGGGCATTCCAGCCATCAACCGGGACGACCTCGCCGTGGAGACGGAGCTTCGGCGGTGTGCCCTGGGAGAGATGCAGATCCGATGCCTCGGTCTCCAGCATCACATCAAAAAGTTGGTCCAGTGTCGCCA
>JAFIGB010000450.1 GCA_020831705.1 Candidatus Sumerlaeia bacterium
GAGGGTCACCCTGCTGCTCCACTCCTCCAGTTGCGCGCCATTGAAGAGGACAAGATCCGCCTCCTGGAAGATGCGGACTTCGTCGGACTCGGGTTCCCAATCCACAGGGTTGACGTCACTGGGGACGGGAAAACGAACTTCCGCCGCATTTCCGGCGATGCGTTCGGCAAAATAGGCCATCGGGTAGGCTGCCACGGCAACGACCGGTTTCCCGCCCGTTGTGGTGGCGGTTGTGCCCGGTTCCTGGGAGGAGCAGGCGGCGACCAGCGACATGGCGGCGATCAGGGGAGTCAGTTTCAGTAATTTTCGGATCATGGTTATTGATCTCCTCGATTATTGGACAAGAAAGCGGATCAACCACGGCGCGACCCTGTTCATCAGTAACAGGAGCACCCCGCTGATGGTCAATGCGAGACAAAGGTGGATGAGCCATTCAATGACGGGAAGGAGCAGCATGCGTCTCCTGGCGCATCCAAGGGTTTCGAGAACCTGGAATTCCCGCTGGCGCAGCCGCAGGGAAAGCAGGATCACCACGACAAGCAGCGCCGCCATGGCGACCGACAAGAGCGCCACGAAACCATCGAGGAGCCGCTTGTGGCGAAGCACCTGGTCGAGCAACTCCTCCATGGCGTGGGTGGGTACAATCGCCTGGAGGGGTTGGCGTTCGGACTGATACCGCCCGCGCAGGATCGTCCGGCCCCGCTCGTCCCTTGGGAAAACAAGCACCGCCGTTACCGGCATGTCCTCCGGTTCGCCATGGAAATGAAACGTGTGAATATTTTCAGGGGTGATTTCCTGGTAGGTTCTGAGGGCGCCGCTGGCGGTGATTTGGCGATCCTCCCGCGAGAGCACGGCATCAGGATCGTCCGTGGTTTCCAGATCATCATGGCCATGGCCGATTCCGGAAATAATCCATGCCGTGCGTATATCCACCAGGACGGCACGGTCCTCCGGGGTTCCCGTGGGGGCAAGCACCCCGGCAACGTTCATGCGGAGGGGTTCCGATCCGGCAATATCAAAGACGTTTTCCGGGTCGCTGACGAGGCGGTCACCGGGGCCAACACCGAGACGGCGGGCGGCCTCGTGGCCGAGGATGCAGTCCCCCAGCATGGTCAGCTGGTTTCCTGCGGCAATCTTGAGTCCACGCTTGTTCAGGTAATCCAGCGTTGTGCCAATCACGGGGAAGCCACCCGCCGTGTGGCGTATATACACCGGGACTGCCAGGCCGTGGCCACTTTCATTAATGGCATCCACGTCGCCCATGCGCACCAGCGAATCGGGCTGGCGGGTGAAATAGAGGGCATGGAGGACAAGATCGGTCCTGCTGCCACGGGCGCCAATAAGCAGGGGAGTGGTTTCCGCCCGGGCCTGCCATTCCCGTCCGGCGACCAGCAGGAGTTGGTGCGAGGCGACAGGGGCGAAGATCAACAGGGACAGGGCGAGGACCAGCAGGAGGGACTTCCACCAGTTCCAGACGACCTGGCGCCAGGCCAGAAAGAGCAGGTTCATCATCGTCCCGCCCCCGCCGACATTTCGTCCATGTCGTGGACCTTGTCAAAGTCATGAACCAGATTGTGGTCGTGGGTGACAACGAGAAGGGTGGCACCGCGTTTACGGGCACCCTCCCTGAGCAACATGATGGCATCCTGCTTGGCAACGGGATCCAGGTTCCCCGTCGGTTCATCCGCCAGGAGGAGGCCCGGTTCCGTCACAAGGGAGCGACACAGGGCGACGCGCTGTTGTTCCCCCCGCGAAAGGCGCGTGACGGGTCGTCGTTGCAGGTGGCCGATCCCGACGGATTCCATTAACTCGACGGCCCGTTGCCGATCCTCCCGTGTGGGGTGGCCCTCGCCGTATAGACGATACGGAAGGAGGACATTTTCCCGGGCATCGAGGTAATCGAGGAGCGCGAAGTCCTGAAAGAGATATCCGACATTGCGAAGCCGAAACCGACGCCGGTCCGTGGCGGGAAGTTCATGGATGGCCCGGTCCCCTGCATGGATCGTCCCGGCATTGGGCACGAGAATTCCGGCAATCAGGTTGAGCAGGGTGGATTTCCCGGAACCCGAAGGGCCGAGAATTGCCGTTTGCGAGCCCTCCGAAAGTTGAAACTCCGGAATCAGCAGCCGAAACCCGCTGCCCGAGCCATACTGAAATTCAAGATTCCCCACCCGTATTTCCATGGGCGTCTACGGTTGCTCCCCGTTTTCTTCCTCGTCCGGAATTTCACGGACAAGGAGGCGTGAACCAAGCCGCCGTGCATCCCGCACCGTCAAGCCGGTAATCCGCCATGAATCATCGTCCCTTTCCGCCTCCAGGCGGGCCGTATAGACGTTTTCCCGTTCGTGGATGTGCCCCCAATGCTCGATCCGCCCCTCCACGATCCACGCCAGGGTCCCGGTGAATGAACCGGCCCGAAGCTCCCCGGGGGTAAAGTCGTCCAGGGTAACCTTGTCAATCCGCACCATCCCACCACCCTCGGCTTCAATTTCGAGGCCGCGACGGATCGCCAGGTAGACTTCAGAGAGGAGGTCACCGGAAAGGGACTGGGCGAGGGAATCGTAGATCCGTTCCTCGCGGCGATAATGGAAGGCGCGATAGACATTTCGAATCAGGAGTTCGGCCAGATCTCTGGCCCGTTCCCCGGTGATTGGCGCCTCCCGGCGAAAGAGTCCCCCCGTCCGGTGTTCCGCGGCAACCGGTTCCACAACCATCAAGGGCCGTCGTGTTCTGCTTCTCCATGTATATTCAGGTTGGGAGGCGGAAAGCACCGTGCGCTGGGCATCCTCGTAGGGAAATGCCGTGCACCGCGCTGTTGGAAGGACCGTGTGGTAAAGGGACCATGTGACCGTGACGGACGATGGAGGGCTCAGGGTGGGGTAGCGGTAGATCACCCCCACCAGACAATCATGGGCATCAATGGGCGCCGCGGGCACCTCGCCGGTGATATCCATGATTTCCTTATCGAAGAAAACCACCCGTTCCCGGTCGGGGAGGACCTCCATGCCGTCTATATGGAGGATGGCGTGGCTCCCCAGCAGGGCGGCAATATCGTCGAAGGAGTCCTCCTGCTCGGCAACGGTGAGGACATCGGGATCCTCCCGCGAAATGGGCAGGAAGACCTCCAGAAGGCGAAGGGGCATGAGAACCTCGTGGCGAACCTCGTCATCCTCGATATAGATAAAGAGATCCAGCACTCCGGGAACATCGGATGTGGCAGCGTCGTCCCCCGGGTTGGCGGCAGGAAGTGAGCCTGCCGCCAGTACAGCCAGGGGAAGGAGGAGGTTCCTCAGTTGAAAAGCCATAGAACTGCTGGTGCCTCCGGTTCTTCCGTATCCGGGAAGATTTCCAATGGAACCAGGCGAATCGCGCCGACATACATGTTGCCGCTCACGTCAGCCTCTTCATTGCTGATGGTGATGGAGCTGCCCTCACCGGCGTCAAAGATATGTTCCCCAAGAAACACCCAGGCATTCCCCGTCGTCGACTGGTCGATGATATAATCCGTCGATGTCTGCGCATCCACGATGGTGTAAAGGATGTTGGCCCGGCGGTTGGCGGACGTTGGCCAGGCAGTATAGACGGCCCACCGGCCCGCTGCGGGGAAATCCGGCTCGAAGATGCCCCGCTTCAGCCCGGCGACGGAGACATAACTCGATCCCCAGCGGGTCCCGAGACCCTGGGTGATGCCGGGGACATCGGGTTCCGTTGCCCAGTTTGCGAAGTCGCCTTCCTCACGGTACCATTGGTAATTTTGACCGCCCTCGCGGGCCTCGCCAATCATTTCAAAGACTGGTGCGGCGCCCTCGCGTTCCGTCGAGTAGACAAGACCGGGAATTTCATTGCCAAAGTCGTCCGCAAAGCGGGCTGAGAAGGAGTAGGAATCGGTACTGTTGCGCACCTTCACCAGCAACTGGTTTTCGCCCTGCTGGAGATTCAAGCCCTCGATTTGGTCCTCGTCGGGCGCGAAATAATCATGGTCACGATTGTCGTTGTTCGTGTGAACCACCGAACCGTTGAGCCAGACACGCACGCCATCATCACTGCCAACGAGGAGGTTCACGTTGTTCCGGGCCTGGGCGGAATGAACGTAGACGAACGCATACGTCGTGCAGTTCTCAGGGGTTCCTTCGATCGCATCACGGAGGTTGATATATCCATCGGGGCTTTCAAAAACGAACCACTCATTACCTCCGTCGACTTCACCGGATGCGGGTCGAATGCTTCCCTCGCCGCCAAGATGGTCCGTTGTGATATTCGAGGGATGGGTGCCATTGACGAGCCATCCGGTGATCCAGTTCATCTGGCTGGCCAGGCCGGCACGAATGTTGTCAATCACCACACCGCCCCCACCGGTTCCCCAAACCTGCACGTCGACATTCGTCGTCACGGTGTAATCCGTTGTCACGTATTCCCAGGTGGTTTCCGTAATGGGAGCCTCGGCCATGGTATTGCCCGACTGGTCCTTGAAGCCGAAGGCGGCATCCGTTGTTCCGGGAAGGATCCGCGCCCATGCGGAGGCCCGCCATGTTTCCCCGTTGCTGGAGCCGGGATTTTGCCAGATGGTGTGGTATCCATCCGCACGGCTGATGAATCCTGCATACTGGCCCTGCCATGATGTTGCGCTGACGGTGAAGTTCGTGGCGGCGGGGGAAACCCAATGCTCCGTTCCCTCCTCGAAGCCCGGATTGCGAAGGCGGTTGCGGAATCCGATCCCCTCATCCGCATTGACCAGCGACATGTATAGATCCCATGGCAATGGCCCGGGGCAGGTGGTCGCCCGTGGAACTTCGTTGTGGCCAATGATATAGCTGCGTGTCCTGGGGATACCGTATAAATCTGTGAAATAGCGGCACATCGTCGCGGAGGCTTCCAGCATGGGCATGGAATTCCACATGCCGGGATTGGACTCGATCGCCTCGTGTTCGACACCGATGGAGCGACGGTTCATAAGTGAGTTACCCGCATGCCATGAAGTGTCTGCGATGCGGACCATCTGGGTAATCTGACCATCACTGTTTCTGACAACGAAATGGGAACTCACATTTGCGGAGGGATTCTTGAACCAACTGATTGTCCCGGCGTACGTGCCAATGCCAATCCAGTGATTCACCCAATAATCGATCGAATTCCCCCCACGCCCGGTATTATAGTTGGAGGAGTCAGCCGGATTCCAAATAGCCGGGCCGTAATCATCAGACTTTTCAAAGTTCTTGGAAGGATCAGCAACGAGCGATTTGTCGATCTTGTGTCCCTTGAAGTGAACCTCCATGTCATGGGCGTTTGTCCCTTTAACCCCCTCGGACAGGACGCGGTAATACTCCTCC
>JAFIGB010000455.1 GCA_020831705.1 Candidatus Sumerlaeia bacterium
AAGGGAAGAACCCGGTGAACCAGGCGTCGGTCCCTCCACTTGAGTTTTCAACGGTTCCCGTCTTTCCCACCACACCCCAATCAGCCGGAATTTGCGCCCGCCATGCGGTGCCCCAAGCGACCGAAAAGGAGCCAATATTGAGTGGCGACTTTGCCGGCATGGAACGTTAAGTCCAATAAATTCATCAAATAAACCATCTTATTTCTTGGAGTTGAGCTCGCGATATTCATTCTGGGAACGGATATACTCCAAGATGCCACTTTGCCCGAAAATAACAACCAGCCCTGATGACTTACGGAGATTGCCGCCGGTTTATTTTGATTTTATTTGATTAAAAAGGCCAAATACTCCTTGCGATTCAAGTATTAGAACGGTCCAATTCAGCATACTCAAGGGGCTCGCCCCCGATTTGGCAGCCAAAACGATGCTTGCGGGATCTCCATGCGCGTGAACGTCAGTTACCGATTAAACCGCTGTCACCACATCTCAACAGGAAGGAAGAATTTGACCTATGAAATGTCTAACCCTCCCAGCCCTCTTCACCTCGGCGCTTGCATTAGCAGTCCCCCTGCATGCCAACTACATCACCAGCGAAACTGAGCCGAACGACACCCAGACCCAGGCCAACGGCCCTGTTGGCTCTGGAATCACCGTGGACGGAACTCTCTCCTCCAGCAGCGACATTGACTGGTTCTATTTTGACGTGGCCGAGGCCGGCGAGATATTCATCTCCCTTGATCACCAAAAAGGGCCCCGCAACTTTGACTGGTACCTCTACAAGGAAACGGGTCCTTCGGTCGCACAAGGCACCACCGGCAACAACCCTGAAGAGGGAAGCTACCAGGCCTCCGACCCAGGCCGCTTCTACATTGAAGTTGTCGCGTCCAGTAACCGGGGGGGATGGTACGACCTCACTGTCACCTTCCCTCAGGATTCCGAAAATGGCAACGGCGACAATGGGGGTGGTGGCGATGACCCCACCGACTCCCTCACCATTGAAAATGTCACCTTTCACGAAACATCCATCCTCAGTTACGACGGTGATCGCCCTGATGAAGGCGGCGCCCTCTTTGTTCAGGTGCGCAACACTGGGACAGAGGTGCAGGACCTGACCTCCGAGTCGATGACGGTCAATGGCAATCCCATTACCGATGTCATGCTCGAAGGCCCCGGAATCGGAGATAACGACCCCAATGGGTGGGTGCGTGTCTGGCCGGAGTCAATCGCTCCTGGTGAAGTCGCCACATGGACGGTGAAGACATTCGGTGGCACCATTGCCGAGGGGAATACGATTTCGACGATCGAGGTCTCCTCCGACAGCAACGACACAGCCTCGATCAGCAATGTCAACCTTGATACTCCAACACTCCGTCTGGCCCATGTGGTTCCATCACAGAATTATGGCGAGATCTGGGTGTATATACGCAATGAGGACGCAGCGCCCCTTACCATCACATCCCTTGTGCTTAATAATGATGTCACTGGGAACACGAGCTTTCTGGGTGGGGCAACTGTTGAGCCAAATGAGTTGGTTATAGCGAAAGTCACCAACTCTGAGAATCTTGGTAATGGTTCTCCGATAGCCATTCGTGCCACAGGGACGAGGGCGGACGAATCCACCGTCACCGTGGGATCATTTCTTCGTCTCACCGAACCCGAATATGGGATCACAACGTGGGGAAGCAGTCCCGCCTTTGATTTTGCCCGCATCCAGCGCCTTCGCCAGCTATATGGCCTGACGGGGAATAGCTGGGGTTACCCAACAGGGGCGCTTAATGGCGCCGACCCGGCGGTTGTGGATGGGGTCAACAACGAATACGGACGAAGGACGACGCAGTATTTCTACCGTTCGCGTATTCTCGGTGTTCTGTCCTCGAACAGTGACGAGTCGGTTAACTTGACCAATGCGGAAATCGTTGAGACCCTGGGTGAGCGTGGCCATGTTGGTGCCTGGTTCGTTTCCGATGAGCCGGATTTGAGCGTTAATTCCTCAACGGGTAATCAGAGGGCGATCATGAATCGCTCGCGAGCCTACTGGCAATTGGATCCGGGAACCCCCACCCACGTCAATTTGGTGAGCAGCCGATCGGCGCAGGGATATGCACTGACGGTGGACCACCCCGCCCTTGATGCTTATATGCAGTATGCTCCCCGCCACTGGGGTGGATTGACGCAGACCTACCCCATTCGCGAGATCCGCGACCAGACCGACAACCTGAAACGGGGATCAGAGCCCCTCAGGTTCTGGATGACCCCACAGGGTGTTTCACCCGGTACTTGGGGCGAGCAGCCAGCCCCCTGGGGTATTGCCATCCAATTCTGGGCACAGGTAATGGGTGGAGCGAAGGGCCTTGATGGCTTCAAGTTTGATGATACGGGCGATGATCCCGCCGATCCAAATGGTTTACGTACCCAGCGTCAGGTGGAATTGATTCAGCAATTGCGTCTCGTTGAGGGGCTTCTCCTCTACGGTGATCCTCTTAACACGGTGACAACTGATCGTTCCAGCGACGTGCTCGACGCCCGCGTGATTGCAAGCGAGGAGGCCGTAGTGGTTCCTGTCGTCAACCTCGATGCCAGCTATACATCCTCCCTCTTTGGGAGTGGTTCCATCACCAAGAACGATCAAATCGATGTGTCCCTCTCGATCCCTGTTCCCCATTGGGTCACCATTGACCGGGTTGTGGAGGTGACTCACAACGGTTTCCAGCCCATCGCCCACACGGTGGTCGGGAACACCGTTGAGATTGATGGAATAGATGTGATGGATGCACGGGTGTTCCTGATCGGCGCTGAAGATACAACACCGCCAGATGCTCCCACAGGTGTGCAATTTCTCCCCGACCTCGTCAATGTGGGCCAGTCTCTTCTTTCCTGGAAGCAGCCATTCGATTCCACCGGGATCATGGGCTACAAGGTTTACGAGGACGGCATTGAGATTGCCGATGTCCGGACACCAATGACAGAAATAGCCAAGGCACCTTCAGAAATCACCGAGACTTATTTGGTGCGCGCCTATGACGGTGACGGGAACCTCAGTGAAGAATCCATGCCACCGGCAATCCCCTTCGACTGGCGCTTCGAACAGGATGGAAATACAGAAGGATGGGCACCCAATGTCGACTTCCAGCAATTCAATGCTTCTGACGACTGGCTGCAGACAGTTGTATTCGACAGTTCAGGGGATAGTATTGTCAATCCTGTGATGGTTTACAGCACCTCCGAGATAGATCCACAGAAGCGGGATGTGCTGTATGTTCGCATGCGCAATGAAACCCCGAGTAGTACATTTCAACTCTACTGGGGCGACTCCCAAGGTGGCTGGGCGGTGGACGGTCGCGTGGAATCTTTCACGACAAGGCCCAATGACCCCTTCTTCCAGGAGTATTATCTGGATCTCTCGGAAAATCCCTCTTGGAATCTGCCTCTGGATAGCTTCCGCCTCGATCCCGCGCACTTCTACTCAGGGACAGGCCCCGATCACATCGTAATCGATCGTGTTGCCCTCCTTGATTCGGATACAATCTCACCCACCTGGACATTTACCCAGGACGGAAGTCCTGAGCGATGGGATACCTTCCTGCACCAAATTTCCTCACAGACGGTCGAAAATGGTGTCATGGAAATAGAGATCGAAGAGGGCGGCGATCCCTTCATGGGAGGGCCCACTTTTGTCGCCAGCGCTGCAGCAAATCCCTATGTGATTATCCGTATGCAAAATCTCACCAGTGCCGTTGTGGGGGAACTCTTCTTCACCACCGATAGCTCCCCGGGATTTGATGGTGCAAAGCGGGTCGACTTCCCCCTGACTCCCAATGCCATGGAGATGGAAGACATCGTCATCGACATGTCGTCCGTGGCACAATGGAATGGAAAGATCACCCAGCTGCGTCTTGACCCCACCGCCGGTGGCCCGGCCGGGACTGTCCTGCTGGAATCCATCCGTCTATCCGGAAGCCCAACACCCAACAGCGCACCCGCCATCAGCCTCCCGATTACAACCATTGAGATCGAGTCCGGCGAGAGTGCCACTCTTCCCATTCCAACAGTCAGTGATGCCGACAATGAGCTCACCGAGGCCCAGATTACCATCTCGGCGGACAATGGTACCATTAACCTTCAGAACACATCCACTGCTCGGATTGTTGCCGGGACGAATGGAACCGACACATTTACCCTGCGTGGTTCACTTCGCGCTCTCAATCGTGCCCTGGCTGGAGGAATCATCTATACAAACAATGTCGGGTCTGGACCTATTGATGAGGTGACCTTCCTCGTTGATGACTTGGGCAATGGTCAGCCCGAGGGACCCAAGCAGGCGATTGCCACCCTCTCAGTTGATGTGGTGGAGAGCTCAACCAACGACTCAACCCCCATCGGCGACAAAACCTCCGTGGACGACTGGATGATGATGCATTGATGGAATGCTTGAGATCCCATTGACCATATTACCCTCGACTGGACTGAAAACGGCCCTCCATTTACTGTGGAGGGCCGTTCACTTTCACTGCATCAAATGTACTTTCCCCCATCCGTAGATGATCTCTTACTGGCCGACCTCGACCACATCCTCCGTCTCGCCGTTGGGGAAAAGAATCTCCCTGATCATCTCCCTGGCGATGGGTGCGGCGGCCTCGCCACCGTGCTGATCGATCTCCTCC
>JAFIGB010000460.1 GCA_020831705.1 Candidatus Sumerlaeia bacterium
GAGTCCTGTCTTTTCGGCGGCAACGGCCTGGATGCCACGCGGCTCCAGCTGGAAATCCCAGCGCTATACGGCGAACCGGGCGGGCTGGTTGTCGTGTCCATCCGCGAACAGGATGCGGAGGCGTTCGAAAAGCTTTGTGGCGGCCACGTGGATGTTCAGTTGCTTCGCGCAGGAACGGTCATCGAGGAAAAGATCCTGCGGATTGGATCCCTTGAATGGCCGCTTGCCAGGCTGGGCGAGGCACGCAACACGATTCCCCATGGCGACCGACTCACTGGCGTCTAGCAAACTTGATCGCAGTACATCAGCAACACGGTGCCCGCCCGGGCCACGGTCCAAACCGATTTTGCTGCTGGTTGACCCATCAACCAGCGGTGAAGTGTTTTAGTCCCCGCCATCACGTATAATTCGATAGATGAAGTCCGTTTTCCCCGGTGTGATGCCCGGGAAGACTGACCTTCGGGTTGCGCTGGGTGGCGTTCCCGGTGCTTTTCACGTCCCCCCCAAAGCGTCGCATCAAGGCCGGAGGGGCTCATGGTCGGACAGTCTATGAACACGCCAGGAATTTCCCATGTTTGATATGTTTCGCAAAAAACGCGGCAACTGGAAGGATGATATTCTTTCCGGCCTTACCGTATCCCTCGCCCTTGTGCCCGAGGCGATTGCCTTTGCCCTGATTGCCGGATTGAGCCCCCTGGTCGGTCTATACGCTGCCTTTTTTGTTGGCTTGATCACGGCAGCCTTTGGCGGACGCCCGGGGATGATTAGCGGGGCCACCGGGGCGCTCGCCGTCGTGATGGTGTCGCTGGTGAAGGCCGGTGAAGTCCGCGGCGGTGAGGGAGCAGGATTGGAGTACCTCCTTGCGACGGTTGTCCTCATGGGTCTCCTTCAGGTGGGTGCCGGTGCCCTGAAGTTGGGGAAATTGATTCGTCTCGTACCCCATCCCGTCATGATGGGATTCGTCAATGGCCTGGCCATTGTGATTTTTCTCTCCCAGTTGGATATGTTCAGGGTTCGCGAGGATGGAACTACCGGAGATTGGTTGCAGGGTCCGGCAATGATGACCATGGTGGCGCTCACCGCACTGACCATGGCAATCATCATTCTTCTTCCCAAGCTGACACGGGCCGTGCCGGCCTCCCTTGTTGCGATTCTCGCCGTCACCGGCATCGTCGCCTTTGGACTCAATACGCAGGTTGTTGGCGATCTGGGATCGGTAAAGGGTGGGTTACCGATGTTTCACCTGCCGACAATTCCCCTGAACTGGGATACCTTCGCCTTCATCTTCCCCTTCGCCCTCGTGCTGGCGGCCATTGGCCTCATTGAGTCCCTGATGACCCTGCAGTTGATAGACGTGATGACGGAAACACGCGGGAAGGGAAATCGCGAATGCGTTGCCCAGGGAGCGGCGAATATTGTCACCGGATTCTTTGGTGGCATGGGCGGATGCGCCATGATCGGCCAAAGCCTCATCAACATCAAGTCTGGTGGTCGCGGGAGGACGTCCGGTATTGTCGCAGCCCTCGCGCTCCTTTGCTTCATTCTTTTTGGCTCACCCTTTATAGACAAAATCCCCATCGCCGCCCTGACAGGCGTGATGTTCATGGTTGTCATTGGTACCTTTGAGTGGGCGACCTTCCGAACCTTTGGCAAGGTGCCAAAGAGCGATCTCCTCGTCATCGGCATTGTCACCGGCGTTACGGTCATGGTCGACCTCGCCGCGGCGGTATTGGTGGGTGTCATCGTCTCGGCGCTGGTATTCGCCTGGAAAAGCTCCCAGCACGTACACATCAAGACAGTCAGCAACGACGGGAACGAGCGTGTATATGCATTGAGCGGGCTTCTCTACTTCGGGTCCGTCACCGACTTCTCCCAGCATTTCAGGCCCGCCAAGGATCCAGACAGCGTCGTCGTGGACTTCCTCGATGCCCGCGTCTGCGACATGTCCGGACTCGAAGCCATCAATACCCTTTCCGAACGGTATCGCAAGGTGGGCAAGACACTCCACGTGCGCCATCTTTCACGGGACTGCCGCCAGATGTTGATCCGCGCCGGTGCCCTGGTGGATGTGGAGGTGCGCGAGGACGATCCCGCATATCTGGTCGCCCAGATTGGCCATGTTGCCGCCAAGGAGCGGGGGCACCTCCCCGACGATAATGATGACCTTCCCGGGGATGTGCTCCCGACGCGGACGTAATGGTGCCTGCAGCAGGATCTGAATGTCTATATTGATGGAATGATTACCGGGAGCGCCCCGACTGCTCAACCGCCGCCCGAAGTATGATCCGGGCAATGGTTTCCTTGGACGCCAGGGGGACTTCAAGGCGGGTGCCATCGGGAGCAAGGAGCAACCCGGCGTTCGTTGGGCCTGCAAACCCCGACCCCTCCTCATTGATCGCATTGGCGAAAAGAAGATCGAAGCCCTTTTTTGACATTTTCTCCCGGCCATGGGTTTCCAGGTCGGAGCTTTCCGCCGCAAATCCGACAAAGATCTGCCCCGGTTGTCGCTTCCCATTGCAGGTTGCGGCAATGTCGGGAGTCCGCACCAAACGCAGCGTCATCTCGTTGCTGGCGCCCCCCTTCTTGTCCTTCCCCGCATGGCGTTCCGCGGGCCGCCAATCACTGACGGCTGCAGAAAAGACCACAATGTCAGCGCCGGGCAATTCCTTCAACGTCGCCTCCAGCATCTCATCGGCTGATTCCACCCGGTGCAGCACGTCCCACGGTCCGCTGGTCTCCAGTGTCGTCGGCCCAATCACCAGGGAAACACGGCCACCCATACGGGCTGCCTCGTGGGCGAGGGCCAACCCCATCCTGCCGGTCGACGGATTCGTGAGGCACCGGACATCATCGGCGAATTCCCTCGTGGGCCCGGCGGTAATGAGAACTCGTTTTCCCGCAAGGGGACGGTCGGTGGTTTCGCTGTATAGACAGGCTAGTGCGGCGACAATATCATCCACGGGCGCCAGACGCCCCACGCCTTCATCCTGACATGCCATCAGACCCTCGGCGGGTTCCACGATGCGATGACCGCGGGCACAAAGCCGCGCCACATTTTCCTGCGTGGCCTTGTTGCGCCACATTTCCGGATTCATCGCCGGGGCGATAAGGAGGGGTGTCTTGTTCCATGCAAGGGCAAAGGTCCCCAGGGCGTTGGGAGCCATCCCGGCGGCGAGCATGGCGAGGGTGTTGCCCGTGGCGGGTGCGATGAGAAAAAGATCGGCCCACTTTGTCAGCGCCAGATGATCCATCGAACCCGAGTGACCATCATGCCAAAGGTCCACCACGGTGCGTTCCCCCGTGATGGCATCAAAGGCGGCTTTTCCGACTAGATTTGTGGTTTCGGGGGTAAGGACTGCGCGCACGGTGACACCTGCCTTGCGCAGGGTGCTGGCCACGTCGAGGGCCCGGTAGGCGGCAATGGAGGAGGAAACCCCGAGGAGGACCTTCGCCCCCCGCAGGGTCTCCACGGGAGTGGTCATCTCAATTCACCGGCGGAGGAAAGAACCATGCCGAGGGCGTCCTTCAGGACGATGCGATGGGACCGGAATCGCTGGGCGCGGATCACTGTCCGCATGTTTTCGATGGTTTCACTCAGCACGCGATTGACGAGGATAAAATCGTAGCGGTCGGCGAGACAGACTTCCTCCCGGGCGTTGGTCAGGCGGCGCTGGATGGTCTCCTCGTCGTCCTTGCCGCGCTTTCGAAGACGCTTCTCCAGAGTGGCCATGGAAGGGGGAAGAATGAAAATCGAGGTGCAATTCGACACCTTGTCCTTCAGCTTGAAGCTGCCCTGCACGTCAATATCAAGGAGGACGTCATTGCCCGAATCGACCTTGTTGTCGATCTCCTCGCGCAGGGTGCCGTACCAATTGCCGTGGACCTGGGAGTATTCGTAGAAGTCGCCGTTTTCGGCGCGCTCCCGGAAGTCATCCTCATCGAGGAAAAAATAATCCTTCCCATCCACCTCGCCCTCGCGGCGTTTGCGCGTCGTCGCGCTGATGGAATAGGAAAGGCTGGGATCCGACGAAAGGAGAGCCTGCAGGATCGTCGACTTGCCGCCACCACTGGGCGCCGAGATGACAAAAAGTGATCCGGAGCGCTTCAGTTCAAATTCGACCACGTTGTGTGTTCCTCATTATCGATGGCGCTGCCATCGTTGCTGACCCAGATGCAACCCGGGCACGGGACGGGTGTCA
>JAFIGB010000461.1 GCA_020831705.1 Candidatus Sumerlaeia bacterium
ACGCTCCCCGGCGTTGTGCTTGCCTTCATGCTGGCGGCATCCCTTGGCGGGGGCACCCGGTCGGTCGGTCTTCTCCTGATCGGAGCCGCCTTGACGGGGACGGTGGGAATGCTTTGTGTCACCTGGATTGGTCGATTCTCCCGACTGCGGGAGGACACGGCCCTTGCCATTGTCCTGAGCACTTTCTTTGGCGCGGGGATCATGCTGCTTTCAATGGCCCAGCAGATGCCCGGGGTTTCCGCCGCCGGGTTGAATACATTTATATACGGCCGGGTTGCATCAATTCTCATGGCGGACGCAATTCTCATCACGGTTGTCGGCAGTATATCCGTGGTCTGTTGCGCCCTGTTGTTCAAGGAATTCCGCCTGCTGTGCTTTGACTCCGGGTTTGCGTTGGGAACCGGATATCCGATTCTCCGCCTGGATATTCTTCTGATGTCACTGGTGGTCCTCGTGACGGTCATCGGCCTGCAGGCAGTGGGTTTGATTCTCGTCGTTTCCCTGCTGGTCATACCACCGGCAGCCGCACGTTTCTGGACCGATGATCTGGCTGCCACGGCATTGATTGCCGGGTGCATTGGTGTTGTCAGTACCGTTGTTGGCTCGCTTTTGAGTGCCTCCTTCGACAGGCTTCCCGGTGGTGCCATGATCGTACTGGCCGCGGCGGTTTTGTTCGGGTTCAGCTTTTTTCTCGGGATTCGCCGGGGTGTCCTCCTTGAAGGGATTTCCCTTTGGAGACACAAGCGGCGGACGGTGGTGCAGAACCTCCTCCGCGATGCCTGGGAATGGGAGGAAACGACGGGGAAGGCGATCTTCAGCCAGGACGATCTCGTCCCATACCGAACGTTTCATTCCTCCAGGATGGCCCGGGTAATCCGTCGTGCCATTGGGCGGGGTCTCGTTGCTTCCCGTGGTCAGGGTGGCTATACATTGACCGCTCGCGGCAGGGTGGAGGCGGCCAGGATTGTTCGTGCCCACAGGCTTTGGGAACTATACCTCATTACCCATGCGGAGATTGCTCCCTCCCATGTCGACAGGGACGCGGATGCCATCGAGCACGTCCTTGACCCATTGCTCCTTGAACGGCTGGAACGCAAGTTGGTTGGCAGGGAAAAGGGTGGCGACGTGAGTAGCCCCCATGAGTTGCACGGTATGGATTCGGGCGGGGGTGATCCGTCATGATTGAACTGGTCTGGCTTCCCCTGGATACATGGATTGTTGCCATTGCCGTGGTGATTTCGATGGCATGTGCCCTGCCCGGATGCTTTTTGCTCCTTCGGGGCCAGGCGATGTTGGGAGATGCCATTGCCCATGCTGTATTGCCGGGAATTGCCCTTGGGTACCTGCTGTTTGGTCATTCCGACCCAGGCGTGATGATCATTGCCGCTGCGCTGATGGGTATCCTGACGGCGTTTCTTGTCCAACTCGTCCACCGCGTCGGTGGTGTGGAGGAGGGCGCCGCCATGGGGGTTGTCTTTACATCCCTGTTTGCATTGGGATTGGTCCTTGTCCGCCGGGCCGCTGACGATGTCCACCTTGATGCGGAGCATGTCATTTTCGGTGCCATCGAGTTGGCTCCCGCCCGTGTGGTGGATCTATTCGGCTGGGACATCCCGCGGGGATTGCTGGTCAGCTCGATCATGTTGCTGCTGAACCTTGTGTTTGTGTTCGTGCTATACAAAGAACTTCGTTTGACGGTTTTTGACCCCTCCTTCGCGGAGGTAACAGGACGCCGTCCCGGCCTCGTGCATTACCTGCTGATTGGCTCCACGGCAGCCACGATGGTCGTGGCGTTCGAGGCGGTTGGAAGCATTCTCGTGCTGGCGATGCTCATTGTTCCTCCTGCCATGGCCCGACTGGTCACCAACCGCCTGATGCCGATGATCCTGATCTCGCTGGTGCTTGCCGGCATTTGTGCGGCACTGGGGCACCTCTCGGCGATCACGCTGCCCCAGGTTCTGGGATTTGAGGACGCCAGCACATCGGGAATGATCGCCGTCGTCTCCGGGTTCCTCTTTCTCGGTGTTTTCTTTTTCGCACCGGGCAATGGACTTGTCCCGAGGCAGGTCTATCACCTGCGCCGGGCAATCAGAACCATTTCGGAGGATGTCCTCGGCGCCTTGTATCGCGTCCGGGAATTGACGGGTGACGGGAAGGCCGGGGTGGACAAGGCACACCTCGCTGCGCTCCTCGGCGGCGGGATTCCTCTCTTCCTTGCACTGATGCGACTTCATCGCAGGAGGAAAATCCGGAAATCCGGGGATCTATACATTTTGACTGATGCCGGCGAGGCATCTGCACGTCGATTGGTCAGACGACATCGATTGTGGGAAAGCTGGCTGGTGGAGGAATTGGGGGTTCGTCCGGACCATGTTCATGGTACTGCCGAACGCCTGGAGCACCTGGTCAGCGAAAACATCACCTCATCGCTGGAGAAGGCCAATGTCGGCCGTCGCCTGGATCCCCATGGCGAGGAAATTCCCGACAAAGAAGGTTCCGACGACACGGATCAGAATGTCACCTGATCAATTGTACTTCGCGAGAAGGTATTCCTTGAAGGCTTCGTAATCCGCTCCCATGCGGTCGTAATCCTCCTCCAGTTTGTCCAGTCTGGAGAGGGTTTCCGGTGCATCGGGTGTGATCTGCAGGACCTTTTCGATTTCATCGGGGAACTTGGCGGGGTGGGCGGTTTCCACCACAACTGCCGGGAGGCCGTTGAGTGGTTCCACCGCGATATAGTCAAGAAACCCGCGCCATCCCACGGCTCCATGGGGCTCAAGGAGCAACCGGTGCTTCTTCCATGCCTCACGAATGGTCTCCCGTGTGCTGGCATCGCTGACAGCGGTGGAGAAAAGTTCCTGGCGCATGGCGTCCATGTTCGGCAGACGAACGACCTTCCCCTTCTCGTCTATATGACCATTAAATATTTCCACCAGGCGCGCAAGGTTGCTCGGATGCCCGACGTTCATGGCGTTTGATACACACGCCTTCGACGGCTCAATCTTCCGGTAATCGCCGGTGGCCAGGAAGGTGGGGAACTCGTCATTCTCGTTCACGGGGACGACAAATTTTTTCACCGGAACTCCCATGCGATTGGCGAAAACCGCACCCATCATGTTGCCGAAATTCCCCGATGGAGTAACAATGACGAGGGGTTCGTTGCCCTTGGTCAGGCGGCTCCATGCATAGACATAATAAACCGACTGGGGGAGCAGTCGACCGATATTGATGGAGTTGGCCGAGGAAAGGTCCAGCCCGGCGAGATCAGGATCGGCGAAGGCCTGCTTGACCATCGCCTGACAATCATCGAATTTGCCATCAATGGCAATGGTCCGTATGTTGTCCTTCAGGGTTGTCATCTGGCGGCGTTGACGTTCGCTGACCTCATCAATGGGGAAAAGGACAACGACGCGAATCCCTTCAACTCCATGGAAAGCACTGGCAACGGCCGAACCGGTATCGCCGCTGGTGGCGGTCAGGATGGTGAGCCTGCTCCTGTCCTCGCGAACGAAGTGGCCAATCAACCGTGCCATCATGCGGGCGGCAAAATCCTTGAAGGAAGCCGTGGGCCCCTGATCCAGCCGCATCACGTGAACGCGGTCGTAAACCTGTTCCAGAGGAACATCGTAATCGTAGGCATCCTCACAAAGGGACTTGAGCAAATCCTGGTCGACGATGCCCTCGGCGAAGGGCTGAAGCACTTCGTTGGCTATTTCAGCGTAGGACTTTGATCTGAAGGATTCGAGTTTTTCCGGTGATAACTGGGGAAAGAAATTGGGCATGTAGAGGCCGCGGTCGGGAGCCTGGCCACCGAGCAATGCACCCTTCAGGTCCACCTCGGGAGAAAGTCCGTTGGTGCTGTGAAACTGGATTTTTTCGATCTGGGTCTGCAACGATCTTCACCTCGCCGGTCGATTACCGGAGGCAAAGGTTATTGAAGGGCAACCCCGGGAGCAAGCACGAGGAACGGTCCTACTCCCCGAAAATCTCCTCAAAGAACGCCAACATGGCCTGCCAGGATCGACGATCCGCATCCGGATCGTAACCAACGGCATCATTATCCATGAGATCAGCGGCGGGTTCGGTGAAGGAGTGCTTGGCGCCTCCGTAGGCAATCAACTGCCAATCAGCATCGCGGGCGTGCATTTCATTGTGAAAGGCTTCCACCTGGCTGATCGGGACCAGTGGATCTGCGGCACCGTGAAGGACAAGCACCTTCGCCGTGATCGGATCATCCTCGGGGTTTTCACCGGTGTTGAGGTTACCATGGAGGCTCACGACACCGGTAACTTCAGCCCCGCCACGGGCCATTTCCAGGGCGGCCATTCCTCCAAAACAGTAGCCAATAACGGCAAGGCGGGTGGCATCGATGTTTTCCTGCTCCTTCATCCAGTCGAGGCCAAGACCAACACGCTCCCGCAGGAGTGCCCGATCCTCACGATATTTCGAGGAGATGGTGGCGGCTTCCTGACCGGCTTCGGGACGGATTCCCACTCCGTAAACATCCACAACGAGGGCGGCGTATCCAAGGGCAGCCAAACGGCGCGCCACACGCATTTCATGATCTGAAGGCCCCGTCCACTGATGGACAATTATCACGCCGGGAACCGGCCCTTCTGCATCATCCGGGAAGGTGGCAAATCCCTGATACTGGCGCTCTTCCGCATCCTCGTACATGAAGGTGCTTGTGGTTATTTCCTGGGCAGCCAGGGGAAGGGGAAGGATCATCAAAAGGGCGAGGGTGATTCGTAAAAGCATGGGAAACCTCCAAGGGGGAAATAACCAGACATTTCCATGACGATGCACATGCGGGGCCAATTTGCTCAATCGCCTGGGTTCAGTATGCCGAGGCTGGCAAGAACCGCGGTTTCCGTTCGAAGGATCCCGCCGCGGCCGAGGTGCCCGAAGGTGACACCTTCCTGACGGGCGAGGTCCGTCTCCCGTTCGGACCAACCCCCTTCCGGGCCAA
>JAFIGB010000319.1 GCA_020831705.1 Candidatus Sumerlaeia bacterium
TCAATGATGTCTGGATCATACCAATGAGTTTCATTGCCGTTGCCACCCTTGGATGGTTCGCGCCGGTTTCCCGCGCCTCCCTTGCCATTGGGGTGCTGGTACTTCTTCCCTGGGTGCTTTGGGAGCTTCGGATTATTCTGATGCACGATGTACTCCTGCGCCGTCGTCAAATTTATGCAATCATCACCGGTGGTTTTGCCTTGGCACTTTTGGTTCTCTGGTTCGCAGGGGCACCGGAGTCAATCGCCGAGCGGGTCGAACGGCCTGCCGAAGGGTATGGACGCCTGGACCTTTGGGCTGCCACCTGGCAGGGGTTGCTTGACAGCAAATTTATCGGACTGGGCCTTGGTGGGGCGAATGTTGCCCTGGAAATGGGGCTGCAGGATGTCGCCACCAGAAAAGCCCCCGGATGGACGCACAATGATTGGCTTCAATATGTCAGCGATCTTGGCATTCTTGGGGCTGTTCTTTCCGCAATCTGGTTGGTGGGCTTTGCTGCTGCCATCCGTAAAACCACGGTCTCGTCCGCCACCTGGTGGATTTCCCGTCGCCACTTGATTGACCGTGCTTTCGTGGTTGGAGTGGCGTCCGTCCTGATCCACTCCCTAGTTGACTTCCCGTTGCGAATTCCCCTGGTGGGTTTTTGCTTTCTCGCCTTGATGGCGGTCCTTCTGGCAAGGTTAAATTCCAAGGAGTCCGCCCCAAAGAGGGCGGCCTGATGAAAGGCTGACATTGTCTTCTGAGTCATCCCAACCAAAGTCCATCGATTCAACCCCACGGCGCTCGATGCCTCCGCCCCAACAGGCGAATGAGGACCTCTTTGACCTGACCAGTTTCCACATTATCTGGCAAAGCAAGTGGCTCATTGTATTCTTCATCCTGCTTTTCTCGGTCCTGGGCGTCTTTCAAATCAAACGGACAACCCCGATCTATACATCCGAGGCGATCCTGAAGTACGAGCCGGCATCAGGTCAGGCCGTGGACTTCGGGGAACGATCACGGATCATCTACTCACGCGACGAGCTTCGCACCTCGGCGCAATTGATCCGGACACCTGCCGTGGCGAATGCAGTCCTTGCTGCATTGGACGATGGTTCCATTGCCCAACCGGTTGTCGACCAATCCCCCCTTTCAAAAATCCGCCAGTTGGCCATGAACAATCTGCGGAAGTTCCGCGCGATGATTGTCTCCCACCCGCCCCCTCAGGTTGATCGTGAACGCCTGGAGGCACAAAGCGCCGCGAGGGGATTGCTTAACGCCGTCTCGGTGTCACTCCGTCCCGACACCCGGCTTATTGAATTGCGTGTTTCGATGAGTGATCCGGCCAGGGCCGAGCGGGTAGCGGACGAGTTCTGCCGCCAGTTTATACAGCGGCTTCGCAGCGAACGAAGCGAGACCTTCGGTTATGCGCGGGAATTCCTCGGGCAGCAGATCCAACAGGTTCGCGATGAACTGGAAACCGCGGAAACCGAACTGTTCGACTACGGCGGTCAGGCAGATATGCGCCTGCTCGAAAGCGACCGGGAAATTGCCCTTTCCACCCTGAACCGACTCAACACAGACATCGAGCTGCTTCGTAATGAAATCGCCCTTTTGGAGGCGGAAGCCGATGAGGAGGTCGCCAGGCAATCCGCCCGACAAAACCTCGCCACCGAAAGCCGGGGAACGATCTCCGCGCTAACAAGTCGCCGCGATGAACTTCTACTGCGTGAAGCCGAATTGAGCGCGGAGAACAGTGAGGACTTCCTTCCACTTGTCCGCACGCGGCGTGAAATTGACACGTTGACTGAAAAGATTGAAACCGCACGCGAGGAATTTATCGAGGCGTATGTCTCCACCAGGACCAGCGCACTCAACATGGCACGCAAGCGTCTCAGTGCCCTGGAAACGCGGTTGTCGGAACATACAGAGAGAGTGAACAAGATCGAGGGGTTGATGATTCGTTTTCGTGTTCTTCAGCGCGATATCGAATCCACCCGAGAGATATACAACGCCCTTCTGGATCGATTCAAACGGCTGGAGATCACCGACGAAGCTTCCATCGGGACTGTAACAATTGAAAGCCCGGCTTCGATTCCGACCGTTCCCTCCTCCCCCAACGTGACACGCATCCTGGTTTCCTTTGCCGGATTTGGCTTCCTGTTTGGATGCGGTGTTGTCCTCCTGATGCAAAAGCTGGATCGATCAGTCAAGGATCCCATCATTGTCGAGCAGGTTATCGGCCTTCCCGCGCTGGCGCACATTCCCTTTCTCCGGACCCGAAAGAAGAACACGGCGATCTTCAATCGAGCTGCCAACACGGGACGAATTCTCGCCCCATTCGAGCAGGGAAGAACCCAGGTCGGCGCGGAGGCGTTCCGATACCTGCGCACCTCGATCAACTACTCGAGTGCAGATATACGCTGCCAGGTTCTGCACGTCACCAGCTGCCTTCCCTCGGAAGGGAAATCCACGGTGGCCGCCAACCTCGGGGTCTTCTTCGCCGAGCAGCACAAGAAGGTTCTTCTCATCGACGGCGACCTGAAGAAGCCAAGTGTCCACAAGACATTTGTCATTCCGAGACTTCCCGGCCTTTCCGATGTCCTGACAGGGCAGGCGAACTTCGATGATGTGGTTCATCACTCGAACTTTGATGGGCTGGATGTCCTCCCGGCCGGGTTGACGACCCCCTCCCCGGCAACCCTTCTGGAAAGCAAGGCCATGGTGAACTTCGTCGAGAACATGCGCGAAGATTACGACATTATCATCCTCGACTCCTCCCCCGCCCACGGAATGGCCGACGCCCTCGTGCTCGCCAGGCTTTCCGACGGCGTGGTGATGACTGTTCGTCAGGGGCACACCCCGATGGACGTCCTTGGAAACGTAACGGAGAAATTACTCAGCATGGGTGTGCGCATCCTTGGCATCGCCTACAATTCAACGGAGACAGCCTCCCTCGGCTCCCAGTATGGCCGTTATTACGGTCGATATTACGGGCGCTATACCTACGGAAGCGGGGAGAACAAATGACACGGACCTTCCTTCTCATCGGGGCCATGGCCATGGTCCTCCACCTCGCAGGATGCGGAAAGAACCGGAGTATAGACAGCCCCTATATCCCACCGCCGGCGGACCTTGATCGGGAACGGTGGGAGGAATCCCTGGCGATGGTTCGTGATGATCCGGACAGCCTGATCCCATCCCAGATATATACAATCGGTCCGGGTGATCTCGTGGCAATCTCGGTCGTTGGCCGCCCAGACCTCCTTGGCGAAACCGAAGAGGGCGTGGACAACCGCGCACGCTTTACAATCAGTGAAAGCCCGTTCATTGTCCTGCCCTACATAGGATCCGTTCGTGTTCATGGCAAGACGGCGGAACAACTGCAGGACGACCTGATCGTTGCTTACTCGCGAATTGTGAAGGACCCTGTGATCTTTGTGACCGTGGAGAAGTACCACTGGAACCAGATCTCCGTGCTGGGAAGTGTGCGCACTCCCGGCAGGTTCCCCCTGGAACCGGGGGACACGCTTCTGGATGTGATTTTCCGGGCTGGTGGATTGACACTTGGAGGACGCACCGGGGACCTCCCCCCCAAGCGTATCCTGAAAATTTACCGTCAACAGAACCGGGACCAACGCTACTCCGACCTGTCCATGGAGGAACTCATGGAATTGGTTCGGGAAACGGGAACGATCACGCCCCGCGAGGAAATCATCCTCCCACTTGACAGTTTCCTCCTCGGAGGCGACCTGAGTTTCAATATCACCATGCAACCCGGTGACATTGTCTATATTCCCCCGGCTGGAACCGTCACGGTTCATGGCGCGGCGGTGAACCCGCGGGTTGTCTTTCTTGGCCCCGGCCTGCGAAGCTTCTCCCAGATCGTCACGGAAGTCGGAGGACTTCGATGGAGGGCGACCACGAACGTGGAGATCGTCCGCCAGTCACCCGACGGCACGACCCGGAGCATCTTCGTTGATGCACGGGCGATCATGAAACGCGAGGTTCCGGACGTCCTCATTGAGGATAATGACCAGATATTCGTGTATGTTCATCCGACACGTAATGTCTTCGCCGTCATCGGCAGCATCTTCCGCGCAACCGTCGCCACTGGCGTGAATGCAACATACAGCCCGGTCAACTAACGAACGAGCACCAATCAGGGATTTATCATGAACCAAGCCGCGGCTTGAGGACGGAAAGCAATGCGTCCTCCAGAGAGGGAGTCACGGCGCGACTTCCACTTCCCCCTGCGGCAGGCTTCTTCTGTGACAACACGCGGTACCCCTGGCCATCCTCGCGGACGACCTGGTAAAGTATACGGCATCCCGATTCCACCAGTTGGTTCCGAAGGGTGGGCGGCTTTTCACCGGCACCGTTTTCAAGCACCTCCCAGACCCTTCCCTCCAGTTGCTGGCGCAGGGCTTCCGGGGAGCCTGTATAGACAAGTGCCCCCTGATCCAGAATTGCCAGATGATCGCAACCCTGCTCCAGGTCCTCAATGATGTGTGTGCTGAAAAGGACGAGCCGTTCCTTCGCAAGGCGCGAGAGAAGGGCACGCACCTTCACCCGTTCCACGGGGTCGAGACCGGCCGTAGGCTCGTCCACGATCAATACAGGGGGCGAGTGAAGGAGCACCCTGGCAAGGGCGGCACGCTGGCGCATTCCTCCGGAGAAGGTGCCAACCCGCCGTTTCAGTTCGCTGACAAGGTTGACCTCCTCCACCGCCCGTTGAATGGCTTCCCGCCGTGACCGGGGATCGTCGAGGGTCGCCAGGGTCCGGAAGGGACTGAGCAATGCCTCACGCCCGGCCTCGGCAGTCTCAAGGGTCAATGCGCGCTCGACACTTCGGGCCGTCAGCGTGGCAAAATAATCAAGGTATTGCTCCAATGTCATCCAGTCATACTGGCCGTGCCCCTGGGGAAGATAACCGATAAGAGGCGCCATCCGACCCGGTGCCTCGCGATGGGAAACCCCGTATAGACGGACACTTCCCCGGGTTGGCTCAAGAAGCCCCGCCATGCAGCGCAGCAACGTCGTTTTTCCCGCGCCGTTGGGGCCAAGAAGCCCCACCAGACCACGATCCATGGACCAATTGATTCCCTTGAGGGCGTGGACGCCGGTCCCCGGTTTTCCTCCCAATCTTGCAGGTAAATTGGCGCGGATCGCCGCAATCCCTGTTGGTGGGTATATCACCTGTATATTCGACAACGATAGGGTGGAGGGCGACACCAATTCAGACGGTTCAGATTCCATCACCGGAGGGACGGCGATCGGTTTCAAACCAACAAAGGGGAAGTGCCTGGCGGGACGAAGGCGGATCAGCACCCCCGGCAATACAAGAACCTTTTTGAGTATACGTGTTCCAGGCAGTTGCCGTTTTTTCCAGGCTGGTTGCCTTCCCCCCCTCATCAGGGTCACGAATATCCAAACTAGATCCATGGGAAGGGAGACGACCAGTTTTATGGGAGTAACCAGAACGGCCTTCGAGGTTGCCATGAGAGCACTGAGAAGCGGCGCAGCAGAGGGAACAAGGGGGATGCGCCGGCGGATCACGGATATGGGATGTAGAATCAAGTTGGTCAGGCCCTCAAGGGTTTCAAAGAGAACCGTCAGGAAGTTCAGGAAGGGGCGCCGCGCCCATCGCACGAAGTCGTCCCCCATGATATAGAAACAGGGAAGAACAACGAGCGTCAGGATTGTGGCACTCGTCAGGCCACCAATGACAACGACCGCAACGGGCCTCCATTGCTCCCCTTCCTGACCGACAAGTGCGAGGGGAAGCAGCCCAAGGGTTGTTGTCATGTAGGTCATGAAGATGGGCCGAAGGCGTGTCAATGCGGCCTCGAAGACCGCCCGCACCCGGGAAAAGCCCCTCCGTTGGAGGGACAAACATCGGTCCATCATGACGATGCCGTTATTGACGGCCAAACCAATGAGCAGGATGACACCAAAGACAGCCATATTGTCCAACGGGAGACCCGCAAAGTCCAACCCCCAGACAATGCCGATGACCATGAGTGGATTGGTGGCCAGGATAATAAAGGGAATCCAGAAGGATTCAAAAACGGCGGCCATGACGACGTAGACAAGCAGTGATCCAAAGATGACCATGAAGAGAAACTGGCTCATCCGCTCATCAAGACGCTGGATTTCACCGGTGAATTCAATCGTCACACCACCGGGGTTCGGAAGTCGGTTGTATATTTCGCGAATATCATCGCCGATTTGGGATATATTCACATCAGGAGAATGATAATAGGCAACTTCAAGGCTTGCCTGACGGTCCTGGCGGCGGATCCTGCTGGGTGCCTGGGAGATTTGAAACTGGGCCAGCTCTCCAAGGGGAACCTGCCCAATGCCGGGAGAATACATCGTCATGGCGCGAACTTCGTCGATGGTCCGGCCTTCCGCCTCCGTGATGATGAAGGAAACGTTTGTCCTTCTTTCGCCATCCCGAAGCTGAACAGTGGAGATGGTCCCGCTGGCTCGCGTTGTGCCAATGTAACGGGCAATCTGCTCGGCCTTCACGTCGAAGACCCGTGATTTATCCCGGTCAACAATTGCCAGGTAATAGGGGTCCTGGCGGTCCTCGCGAATCTCGGCATTATTGATTTGGGGATGGGCGCGAAGGGCCTCCACCAGCCGCTCGGCGTAGGGGGTAAGAATCGTGAAATCCAGACCCTTCAGTTCCACCGTCCCCATGTTGCCCAAACTGACCGGAGGCGCAGCCATGGGTTGGTCGAAGCGCCGAAGGGAAAACTCCAACCCGGGGATGCCACCCACATGATCCTGAATTTGCGCCGTAAATTCCTGGAGTGTTTCACGCTGGGCACGTTCCGCGATGGGTCTGAGACGAATGAAGACGTTCCCCCCATCGGTGTCGAACCGCACCCTGAAGGTGTCTATACTGCGATGTTCCCCAAGGCGTTCCTCCAGCGGCACCACCCGGGCGCTGACATCCGAAAGTGTCGACCCCCGTGGAGCCTGGAAATAGACACGGGCCACATCCGTTGGCCCCTCCATGTTATCTGCGGACTGGCTGACCCGACCGCATCCCTCCAACAATGTGTGGGCAACGGCAACCACGATAATAAACAGGACGATTGGCCGGTTGCGCAGGGCACCCTTCAGCAACCAGGCATATCCATCATGAAAACGGCTACGGCGCATGCGCCCCCGCTCCCGGGACTTTTTCGAGCGCAGGACAAGGGAGGTGAGGACGGGAATCAGACTGAGTGCGACAAGGAGGGACACGAAGAGGGGGAAAATCAGGGCCAGCGTTGGTTCCCGAATAAAGAGGCGAAATTCCCCGTCCAGAAAGGCCATCGGGACAAAGACAGCCGCCGTGGTGAGGGTTGCCGCAAAGAGGCCACGACCGACCTCGGCACCACCCATCCCCGCCGCATCCAGGGGGGATTTTCCCTCCTCGTAGAGACGGAATGAGTTCTCCACCACCACGATGGCATTGTCGACCAACATCCCAACGCCGAGCGCCAGGCCAATGATCGAGAAGATATTGATCGACATGCCCATGGCATGAAACAGGTTGAAGACCGAGATCAGGCTGATGGGAACCGAGACAAAGACAATGAGGGCCACACGGAAGGAACGGAAGAACACAAGGGGCACAAGAAGGGCCAGGATCGCACCGATACCCGCCAGTTGCTTCACCCGGGAGATGGCGTTCTCGACATATTCGGCGGCATCATCGTCTATACGAAGTTCCAGGCCGCTGGGAAGGGTTTCATTGATTTCCACGACCCGCTGTCTTGTTGCCCGGGCCAGGTCGATCAGGTTTTGACCGGCCTCCCGTTCCAGGGTCAGCCAAATGGCATTCGCCCCGTCGTAGCGGCTGATACTTTGGGGAGCAGCACGCCCGGAGTAGATATCCGCCACGTCCTTGAGACGGACGATCCCCCTGCTGTCCACGTGGATATCAGCGAGTTCCTCAATGGTGCGTATTCGATCATCGAGGCGCACATAATGGGTTTCACCGGGGACACGGAGGCGACCAAGGAAGACATCGTCGCCAACCGCTGACTGGACCTTGCCGATGATCGTCGCCACATCCAACCCGTACGAGGCGATCAAATCCGTATTAAGATCAATCTGGGCGGCATCCTCGCGCAGGCCACTTACTTCAACATTGGCCACTCCGGGGAGGGACTTGAGTTGCTGTTCAACCTGTTCGGCGGCGGTGGCAAAGATCGCCTCGACATCTCCCCTGCCACGAACCGAAAGGTTCATGTAATTCGCCTCGAAATCCGTGGTCGAAAAGGGGAAGGCGTTGATGAGGACCTGGCGATCGTCGAGCGATTGCTGAAAGGAAAGGAGTCGCTCCTCGAAGTCCACAAGGGCGTATTGAACATCAACGCCGTACTCGAAATCGACGCGCATCCACACCCCATCGGACCACGTCCAGGTGCGGATGGCCTTCACCCGGGGAAGTTCTGCGGCGATTCCCTCAATGCGACGGGTGATCCGGTCAACGTTCTCATCGGCCGTTCGCGGTGAAAAAGTATAAACACCGATTGTCGGAAGGGTGATATCGGGGAGGAGCTGCACTGGAAGTTGGCGATACGCGACAATCCCGAGCACCATCACACCCAGAAACACCATGAAGGTGGTGATCGGTCGCCGGACTGTCCAAAGGGAAAGGCTCATGCATTGGGGGCTCCCAACCCGCCCGCGAATTGGAGCAAATCAACCCCATGCCGCCAAGGGAATTTCAGGTGCACCCTGGGGAGGAGCGCCCACAACTACCACGACAGAATTTCCGGGTTCACGAAGATCAGGCGCCACATGGCGGAACCCACCTGCGAAACCATCTGGACGATGACCCCAAGGGCGGATCTGCTGCCTAAAGCCGGGGGCGAATTCCCCAATTTCGCAGGTACCCCGCCAACCATGTCATGGCGAAGGCAAAAATGACCGCACGAACAAAGCCGGTGTAAAATCTTTCACCCAGCGCAGCATGGGGGTTGAAGCCAATCACAAGAGCCAAAAGCGCAAATATCGAGTAGACCATCGGCGCAAGAATGTAGGCAAAAAGCGGATTTTCACCGGCGGGACGTACAATGGGGACCCAGAAGCGCACCTTCATGACATCCACCAAAAGATAGACACCAATCCAGCACCAAACCGTAATCCCCGAGCTGATCAGGCACCACGGCGGCGTTGCTACATTCTTGTTGATGATAAACATGGGATGGAGATCATTCAGGGTATGCAACAACTTGCCCGAAACAAGCAACAAGGCACCAAACCAAAACGCCCAGACAATTCTTCCCTTGTGAGTGGATACCGTGGAGGCCGGATGGAGCATCATCCCCATCAGAACGCCGGAAAGCGTAATTGCAGCATGGGAGCCAAGAACCGGACCGATGTTCACCCACTGGCGAATTGCGGTCAGATTGTTGAAGGCGCCCATCTGGTCAGCCATGAAGACCAGGTAAAGGATGGCAATCAACCCAACCAGGGCAGCCTGGGAGCGACGCGCAACCAGCCAACCCAGTCCGGCGACAAGATATGCCCATCCGATCAAGCCAATGATCCCCCACCATTGGGGGCGCATTTGGACGAGTCCCTCCCCGTTGTTGCCCTTGTATAGCAGGGCGAGAACTCCCAGAAGGCCGAACCCGGCGATCCTCGTCCAGGGGATCCTCCAGTGACTCCCAAGGGGGGAAAAGGCGAGAATGATCCCGATATATGAAAAGAGGATCCAGAAGTGACGACCTGCTGCGGTATCCATCCCCATCGTGTAGGTGTTAACCATATAGACACCAATGAGAAGGAGCCCCGCTGTCCTGAGGAAAACGTGTCGGACGGCCTGCAGAGAGGATTCCACCAGCAGACGCCTTCCAAGTGCGAAGGGAATTGCCATTCCTACGATAAAAAGAAATGCGGGGAAGACGACATCAACGAAGGTCATCCCATCCGCATCGTAGGGGTAAAAATGTTTCATCCACGCAGGCGTGCCGGCAACGCTGGCGACATCGTTGACGAAGATCATCACCAGAATTGTCACGCCCCGCAGGACGTCGATGGAGAGGAGCCGTTCCGTTCCGGGTTGCCCAACCTTTTCCATGAAGGCCCCTCCTCAACGATGTATAGAACCGACTACTTCTTCTTCTTGTCCTTCATTGCTGCGGCGAGGAGATCACCCAGGGAGGAACCAACCTTCTCCTTGGAGGCACTTTCCTTGTACTGCCTGATGTTCTCCTCCTCGGCGGCCTTGATGGCACCCCTGCGGGAAAGGGAGATCTTCTGCTTGGGCTTTTCCACGCCAAGAATCTTGACGGAGATTTCCTCGTCCACACGGACAACACGCTCGGGGGAATCCACCCGCACGGTGTCCAATTCACTGATGTGAACAAGACCCTCCAGGCCGGGGGCAAATTCCACGAAGTCACCACAGGGAACAATACGGGTCAGACGGCCCTTGGCAACGGAGCCAACAGGATGCGCCGCGCAAAACTGATCGAAGGGGGATTCAATCGTCCGGCGAAGACTCAAACCAATACGCCGACGATCATCCTCCAAACGAATCACCATCACATCAAGTGAATCGCCAACCTTCAGGACATCAGCCGGATTCTCAATGCGCTTCTCCCAGCTCAATTCGCTGACGTGGAGAAGTCCATCCACACCTTCATCGAGCTTCACCAGCGCCCCGAATGCGAGCAACTGGGAGACGGTCCCTTTGTGCTTCGTCCCCTCCTTGAAGCGCTCGCGTATATCAACCCACGGATCACGGGAAAGCTGCTTCAGGCCAAGACCAATACGTTTCTTCTCTGTATCGACCTCCAACACCTGGCAGGTAACCTGATCGCCGACCTTGCAGAATTTCTCCACATCCTTCTCGGAGGAATCCCAGCTCATGTTGCTGGTGTGGATCAGGCCGGTAATGCCTTCCTCCAGATTGACGAAGGCTCCAAAGGGCTGCACGCGGGCGACCTCGCCACGGATCGTGCTCCCGACGGGATACCGATCTGCTGCATCCATCCATGGATCACGTCCGACCCGTTTACGGGAAAGCGTGAGGCGTCCCGTATCAGCGGAGACATCAACAACCACCACCTCAACGGAATCACCCGCCTTGAACAGGTCGGAGGGCTTGACATCAAAATCCCAGGAAAGCTCGCTCCGGGGAATCAGCCCCTCCACATCACCGAGGCTGACGAAAACACCAAAGTCCAACACATCGCGGACGGTACCGGTCAACACAGCACCAGCACTCGTGTTTTGCAGGAATTCCTGCTTGGAGGATTCACGACGCTTTTCCAAAAGCTGGCGACGCGAAAGCACCACACGGTTTCGGCGTTCGTCGTAATCGAGAATCACGGCCTCGATTTCCTGACCAATCATGGTGGAAAGATCGGGAACACGGAATACATCCACCTGACTGCCGGGGAGGAAGGCACCCATCCCGACATCCACCAAAAGCCCTCCATGGACTTCCTGGCTCACGATGCCGCGAATGGGCAGGCCCTTTTCAAAGGCATCCGCAATCATTTGCTGGGACTGAACAGCCCGTGCCTGACGATAACTAAGTTCCGGAAGGCCCTCGTCATCGTAACCCGTAACTGCCAGGGGAACCTGATCACCGGGACGAACAAGGCATTCACCCTTGGGGTTAAGGAACTCGACCTTCTCGACAGCGGCCTCCTCCTTTGCCCCGTAATTGATCAATACCGTGTCCTCAAGGATCGCCGCGACGATGCCTTCCATGATCTGGCCACGCTTCGGCCTGGTATTGCCGGGAAGGTGGTCCTCAAGAAGCCGGGCAAATTCCTGCTCCATGGCGGCATCATCGTCCACATTTTCCTCGATTGCAGGGGTGGACGGGATTTCCTCGGCGGGAAATTCCTCCAACATTTCCTGCAATTCCTCCGGTTGCTGTTCTTTCTCGGACATCGGGCGCTCCTGATTGATCTGGGTCGGGGGACATGGCCGTCACACCCGGGTGGTTGTTGTGAAACCCAACCAAACCGGGGGACAAGGGAACTTGGGGCCATCGTGATGATTTGGTGGGATTCCTGGCCGGGAATCAGGTCCCCTGGCGGTCTTCAAAAAGCAATTCACCGCTTTCCGCCACACTGACGGTGATTTCGCCGCGAAGGAGGGCCTTGAGCTTTTCCCCCACGACAACACCGCGCCACCCTTTCAGAATGGGGAATCCATTCCCGTTCAGGTCGGCCCGGTTGTTCACCACCCGCTGCAATTCTGCCGAGGTCGCGATCACGGTGGGGGCAATTCGATGGCGCTCCCCCTCGGTTCGCACGAGCGCCTGACAAAGCTCCAGAAGGCCGGTCGGGATGTCGGGACGTTCCCCGGTCGGTTTTTCTGGCCACTGATCACGGGGCAATTGGGAGGCGTGCTTGATCAGGGGGGCGAGGGTGTCAAAGTAACGGTTGATCTGGCCCTGATGGATGCGACGGAGCTTCCGTGCCGCATCCCGGGTTCCGGGGGAAAACCGGGAAAGCTCGATGAGGCCCTCGTCGGTGAATACCATGCGACGGGGAACGTTTTCACGGCGTGCCGTTTCCTCGCGCCATGCGGCCAGTTCACGCAATATTGCCATTTCCCGTGGGGAAAGGGACACCCAGTCCTTCACACGACGGTAACAATCCCAAATATCATCCTCGCTGTAACTGCTGAGGCTTTCGAGACGTGCCTGTTGCTCATCCTCGTACCACTGGATACGGTTTTCGGATGCAAGATCCGCACGAAGGGCCTCCTCCAGTTCATGAAGATGAAGGACATCGTTGGCGGCGTATTCCAGTTGGGCGGTCGTCAGGGGACGTTGGCTCCAATCGGAGGTGCTTTGCTTCGAGGAAACCTGAACACCAAGTTGATTGCGCACCAGATTTGTCAGGGAAATCTGCGCACCATGGCCTAGAAGGGATGCCGCCACCTGGGTGTCAAAGAGGGGAAGGAATTCGCACTCCAGCGCCCGACGAAGAATGGGAATATCGCTTTCGGCGGCATGGAAGATCTTCAGGCGTTCCGGGTCCGAAAGCACTTTCGCAAGGGGTTCGAGGGAACCGCATGTCTGTACATCTATAAGACCGATCCGACTTCCGTCGCTTACCTGAATCAATTCCAAACGGGGGTAATAATACTTTTCACCAACGAATTCCGTATCCACTGCTATACGCTTGGCATCGGAAATCGCCCCGCAAAAAACCTCCAGGGTCTTGGGCGTGGCGATATAGGTGACTTCCTGTTGCGGGCTGGTGCTCATTGCGACCGGCTCCCTCCT
>JAFIGB010000006.1 GCA_020831705.1 Candidatus Sumerlaeia bacterium
AGGCCGTCGCCGCCTCGTCCACCGCAACCACACCCGGCACCGTGTAATCCGGGTGTCCGGAAAAATGCGATGCCAGCACGGGGCGCGAACCCGGTGTCATGCGGTGGCGCTGGTCCTGGGAATCAGCGGCATGGCTGAGGCGCTTCCTGAAGGAAAAATGCACATGGGAAAGGGCACGACCCAGCTTCGTCACCGTCGTCAGGTTCAGTGATTCGCCGAGCAATTGATTCTTCGAGGGATCAAGGACCAGTCCGATGGCGTCTTCGTTGGAGAGAACATCGGCGGGAGCGCCCAGTACCTGGCGGACGGCATCGGCCAGCAATTGTTCCCCGCCCTGGGGCCAGGCCATCAGACGGCTCGTCAGGTCGCCCAGATTATCATCGAATTCTTTGACAAACCGGGAAGCCCGGGATTCATCGGCCACCCCGCCATGGTTGCGAAAGTAATCCACCTCGGGGAAGAGATCCTCGTGGAGGGGTTCCTCCAGCGTGATGCGGTATTCCGGATCGAAGTCGAGGAGCGCCTGGACCATTTTTTCCAGCACCAGACGTTGTTCCGCCGGCACGTCCAATTGACTGGCAACACGGTAGTAGCGAAGGAGCGTCACCCCGCTGACGGTGTGGTAAAGATACGCCTGGGTGGCGAGAGGGAGAACGTAGCGGGCGGCTTCCTGGGCTTTTTTCCGGATCGCTGCGTTGTGGCGTTTTTCCATGCGGGCGGAATGATTGAACCGCTTGTAGAACTCCGACCGGGCCGGACCCTCCAGCATTTCACAAAGGTGGCGGTAGCCCTCGAATTGCAACTCGATGATTTCGCGGTAGAGGGAGGCCTGGGGAGCGGGGAGGTCGGGAATGACCACCGTGTCGGGCTTGACGGCCACATAGCGCTGGCTGACCTGCTCGCTGTTGTAGAAGGGATGGGCGTGGAGGAAGGACCAGATGAACTGGCGGGAGACATTTTCCAGGGAAAACTGAAAGTGGGCGTGCTGGAAGGTGGTGTGGTGGCCGGCCTCGTAGATCGACTGGACGAGGGGGGTGAAGCGCTCCGGCTCGCCCACCTGATCGTCGGAAATGATTCCCTTGCTGCTGTAACAGGTTCGGGCGGTGGCGACCACATTCCGGTAGGGTGTGGCGAAGGCCTTGGTGAGTTTCACGATGGGTTCGGCGGATAGAAACCGCAATGGGGCACTCCTGCAGTTCTGGATGATCAGTCTTCTTCCACTTCGGCCAGTTCAACGAGGAGCTCACCGGAGTCATCAAAGATGGCTTCCCGGTCCACGGTAAAGTATCCCGATGTTTTCTGGGCCACCACCTGGGCGATGAGATGGCACATCAGGAGGGCATTTTCGTCCTCATCGTCTGCAGGGTATTCGACACGGAACCCAAGGACGGTGCTTTCGATCTGGTGTTTGAGGTCGACAAGGTCAGCGTCTCCATTGACGTTGCCAATGAGCTTGCTGAGTTCCCTGAGTTCGTCGTCCAGTTCGTCATCTTCAAGAATGACAATGGTGACCGGTTCATCCAATGAGGACTCATAGAGGAAGAGCTGAAACCATTCCTCCTCGTCGTCCTCGTTTTCCTCCTCGGTTTCCAGGGAGACCTCGAACTCGCTCTCTTCGAGGGCGTCGAGGATTTCCCTTGGTGCCGGAGGTTCATAATCTGTTCCAAAGACTCGAAAACAGAGCGCCATCCCATTACCTTCGCGTGTATGTTGTGGGGCCATGATGATCCCCTGTTTGCTGCCCGGGTCGATTCCGTGGTGACCGATCCACTCGGTTGCCGGTTTGACCGCCCGCCTTCACCGAAAACAGAGTCAGACCCCGTGTCAAAGGATAAGGGGAGACCAGTTCACGATCATGCCAAATCAAGGTCACTGTCCAGCTCCGTGGGATGCTCGGATTCCACCAGATCCATATCCTCGAAGTCCCGTGAACTCAACTCGCGTGTCTCCCCGGGTCCTGGTTTCATCTCTTCCCCAAGCGTCTCATCACATGGGCTCGAGTGTTGGTGAGACGGTGATTGCACGCGGGAATTACCGGCCGGGGTCACATAGCGCTCACGGGTCGAAGAAACCAATTTCGGCGGTGGCGTGTTGAATCTTGGCTGGCGCAGGCTTGGATCACCACCCATGCGGACGAAGACCTCGTCGATGTCGCGTTTCAATTCCAGCGTGCTCTGGTATCGGTCAAGGGGGGATTTTTCCAGGCACTTCATGATAATGCGATCAACAGGGGCGGGAATCGCCGGGCAGATCTCCCGGGGCGAGGTCGGCAACACGTTCACCTGCTGGTAGGAAATGTCCCCCGAGATAAAGGGTGGCGAGCCGATGAGCAATTCATAGATGATGATCCCGACCGAATAAATATCCGACCGCGAATCAATACGGCCCCCATGGACCTGCTCGGGGCTCATGTATCTGGGGGTTCCAATGAGGGCGCCGGTGGGGGTGAAGGTTGCCTCCTCGATGTGGACGATGCCGAAGTCGGTTATTTTGACCTTTTCCTCCGGCGCCAGCATGATGTTGTCGGGCTTGATGTCACGGTGGATGATGCCCTTTTTGTGTGTCGCATCAAGGGCATCACAAAGCTGGCTGGACCAGTCGAGAACCTCCAGAATGTCATCGTTGGATATATCGACGGTTTCGGCGAATTTTTTCTCAATGATCTCCCGGAAGGTCGGCCCGTCGACAAATTCCATCGCAATGTAGGACTGGCCGTAATTGTTGGAAATGTTATAGTCGAGAATATTGACGATGTTGGGATGATGGAGGGTTGCCGCGATGCGTGCCTCGCGGAAGAATCTGTCGATGGCCTTGCCGCTGGAACTGAGACCCTCGCGGAGGATCTTCATCGCCACAACGTGATTGGTCTTCATGTCCAGGACCTTGTGGACGACTCCCATCCCGCCCGAGCCGATCTTGCCCATATACTTATAGCGGCCAATGGAGTGATCGCCAATCAGCTCGCGCATTTTCGGATCGATGACGAACCCAAGGTCATTGCGGTTCATCTGCTCCTCGTACTCATGGAGCTTCTCCTGGATATCCATGAAATTGGAATCATATTCGGCGATCATGTTGATCGTTTCGAGTGCCTCGCGGTATTGTTCCGCATTGGCGAAGGAGATGGAAAGGTTGTATAGATTTTCCAGGTCCTCGCGTTCGAGGATGGGAAGGTCCTTGTATCGCTGAAGGGATCCGAGGAAGTCACCCACCTGGGCGGTGGCGAAGGCAAGGCGGCGGGTGGCCTTCATGCGGTATTCCGCCGATTCGGAACACTTGCGGTATTCCTGGATGGCGCGTTCGTAGCTGCCACAGCGAAGGTTTTCGTCCCCAAAGTCGAGGCGTATATCCAGATCCGTCGGATTTTCGAGAAGAATCCGCTCGCAGGATTGGAGAAAGCGGGTGCTCATCTGGACATGGTCGGGATCCTCCTGAAGGGCCAGGGCGGCGTAATCCTTCGCCCGTCGCCATTCCCGCTTCTTGAAGAAAAAGTCGGAGAGAAAAATAAGGTCCCGGAGCTGAATGTCCTTCAGTTTCGGGATGAGCATGTCGAGGGGTTCGAGCAACATGCGGAAATCGGAATATCCAAGCTCAAGAACCTTGAGATACCGGGCAAAGGCATCCTCCCATCGCCTGCTTTTCCAATGAAGCTCGGCGATTTGAAGCTCCGTTTCCACCTCAATCATGATCTCGTCGGGATTGTCATCCGGCTGGAGGAGGCGTCGTGATTCGCGGGAGAACTCATCATTCTTGTTGATATACTGAAGGATGATCACCGCCGAATCCAGTTCGCCCCGTTTTTCCAGCAGGATGGTCATTTCGTTAAGGAGCGACTTGGCTTCCTCGTCGAGGGGAATGCGCGTGAGGTAATCGTAGGCGAGGCGGAAATCCTCCATGGCCAGAAGGCGCCGGGAGAGATCCTTTGCGAGACGGGGTTCTGCGGCGACCTGCTCCGGGCTCAGGTTGCGTGCCCAGGTGATCGCCTCGTCCATGCGATTTTTCAGCAGGGCGACATGTATCAACTGGCGAATTTGCCGGGCACGGGTGCTGACGTCGTGGGCGGGGATTTCATCAAGACGGCGCTGGAGAAACTCGGTGAACTTCTCCAGGATTTTCGGCTCCGGACGGGGTGCCTCGCTGAAGGTCTGATAAAGCCGGTGGGCCTCCTCGACCTGGCCAAGACGCTGATAGACATCAGCAAAGAAAACAACCGCGGTGGCACCAATACGACGGAGTTTGGTCATCCGCTCGAAAAACTCGCACATCAGGTCGAGCTCGACAATTCCCAGCGCCATTGCAATACGGTAATGCTGGACGGCATCACGTTCGTCGCCCCGCATCAGCCGCATGTCACCCAGGGCACGATGGATGTAGGGTGAATCTGGATATTCCCGGCTGACCTGAAGGAGGCGATCGACACTTTTTCCCAGGCTGGCCATGTCTATTTCATCCAGGCTGGAAATGTCCTCCACCAGTTGATTGCTTTGGGAGACAAGGAACCCAATGGAAAGCGCGCGCTGGAGCTTGGCATCATTGGGAAAATATGAGGAGGCCTGCTGATAGATCTCGAAAGCGGGGGGATCGAAGCGACCAAGTTGGGCCATGGCGAGGGCCAATTGGTGGAGGATTTTTTCATTTTCCGGATAACGCCGAAGGGAGGCCTCGAGGGCCTCGATCGTTCGTTTCAGGATATCCTTGTGTGTGGGCGCCATGATGTCTCGAGTTTATTGGCTCATTCCCTGCCGGGGGAGTGGAAAAGTGTGGTTCCCCTCGCCCCGCCACGGCAAGCAATTCATGGGAGCACTGCCCGTGTCGGGTCAACGGCGTGTTTCGGGATTCTTTATTGGGTCGGGAGCATGTATAAATCAGTGCATGAGTTTTCCACAGGCATCCACAGGCCTGTGGAAAACTTCTTGGATCATCCAAGCCAATAATCAAAAAATCATCGCAATTTGCTGAAAATCAGGGGGTTGCGTGTCACGGAAAGTTTTCCACAGGCACCTGTGAACAGTGTGGAAAGACATGGGGAAAAATTGGGAAATCGAAATTCCGGGGAATTTGCCCACCTTGGAAGACCCTAAATGCCGTAAATTCGGGGATCCCCGGGGGCGCCAGGTAAAAAGAAACTTTCCACAGGTCTTCCCCAGTGTTTCATCCCCGAACACCGGGTGAACCCCTCCCAGGGGAATTTGTCCACAACTATCAACAGCCTTGTGACAAACCCTCCCCTTCACGGTGCACAGGCCAGCATACTGAAATTAAAGGAGTTGAGTGCCAAACTCCCAATTTCACAGGCCTTACTACTGTGACTGTTGATATTTAAACAGTACCTTTTATCTTACCATCATCATCAACACCTTATCCCCCCTGGATTACGAGATCAAAGATCCTTCCCACGGCCTCCACCACTGATGAAATTCCCTTTCCCAGGGTCGGGACAGGACTTTTCGAACATGACAATCAAACCTATGAATTTTCAAGATGTAAAAAAAATTGGTTGAAGGTCATCAGATCTGGAAACAACAATAGTCTGGCAAACACTCTGGAGGGCACCACCCAAAGATGAAAAACTCAAGTAGGATACGCATTGCGCTGATGAGCGTTTTGGCTGTCAGCGGATCGACAGCTTTCGCCCTTTCCGGCAGCGGTGATTCCGCGCCTGGAACCCTGGACACCGTTGCGCCTTCCCCGGGTGTGGCCTCCCCGCCTGCCGAAGCGCAGGGAACACCCATTGAAATCACCTACTCCGGTGCCACCGACGGCGACGGCTCGGGCCTTGCTCTTGTGGAGCTCTGGGTCCGCACCGACACCGCCTCATGGTCCTTCTCCGGCCTCAGTGATACCGAACCAGCGGGTTCCTTCTCCTTCACACCAGCAGGAGATCCCGGTGAAATCGACGATGATTATTATTTCACGCTTGTTGCCGAGGACACTGTCGTTAATCGCTCCGACGAACCCGAGGGCGTTGTCGGTGACGGCGATGGTACCACCACCCTGAACACCGAGACAAATGTCCGGGACTGGATGGTGCTTGACCAATGAAACAGACCCGACTCCTCTCTGCGCTCCTTGCGTTCTCTGCGGTTCCCTTTCTCGCCTCTGCTCAACCTGTTGTCAGCAATGTCAACTTTGTCCAGCAGCCCGATGGCGAAGGCTCGACCCAGGTCGTTGTGAACTACGATCTCGTTTCCGATGATGGACCGTCCACCGTTTCGCTGCTCTACTCCCTGGACGCCAACCCCTTCGAATTTGCCACCGCTGTTACCGGTGACGTGGGTGGCGGTATAGACACGGGCACCGACAAGGAAATTCTCTGGTCCGTGGCCGATGATGTACCTGATACAGAATCCACCAATTTTGTCGTCCGCATTCTCGCCGAGGATGGTCAGCCCATCGGACTTGATATTTCGGCAACCGTCGCTGACGGCGGCCTGACGAACGACGCAACCCAGACAATCACCTTTACCTTCGCTGAGGCCGTAACCGGCTTTACCGCCGATGATGTCACGGTGACGAATGCGACAAAGGGAACCTTCGGCGGTTCCGGTGCTGTCTATACGCTGGATGTTACTGCTGATGATGATGGGGCCGTCACCGTATTGGTACCGGCGGGCGCTGCAAACTCAGCAGCATCACCGGGGATACAGAATACCGCTTCAGATATCTATACATTTGATTTCAATGGTTCCGCACCCGGACTCGACACGGTTACCATCACAAGTAACAACGCCAATCCTGAGTTTGCCGCGGAGGGTGACACCATCACCCTTTCCATCACGGCCTCACAGGACATAACCGAGCCCACCGTTACCATTGCTGGAAACGCAGCAACAGTGAGTGGTTCGGATGACAGCTATACAGCGACGTATATCGTGCAGGCCTCCGACTCCGAGGGTGTTGTTGCCTTTAATATTGAAGGATACGAGGATCTCTTCGGCAACCCCGGATCGAGTGTGTCCTCCACCACCGACAGTTCCTCGGTGACGATCGACACCACGGCCCCGACCCTCGACACGGTCACCATTGCTAGCGATAACGCCGATTCTTCCCTCGCCAAGGAAGGGGACACGATTACCGTCTCCATTACGGCGAGCGAGGCCATTTCCGAGCCGATGGTCACCATTGCAGGGAATAGCGCCACGGTTTCGGGATCGGGCAGCAGCTATACAGCGACTTATGTTGTTCAGGAATCCGATGACGAAGGAAATGTTTCCTTCTCCATTGATGGGTATGCCGACGCCGCAGGCAATGCGGGGAGTGCGGTTTCCACCACGACGAATGGATCGAATGTTTCGATCAAAACATCTCCCCCCCAGTTTGACAGCATCACTGTCTGGTCGAATAACATGGAACCCCTTTCATCGTCACGCGTCACGGACGGCGGGACCATCACGATCCGTGTGGATGCTCTGGAAACCATCACTCCGCCCACGATTCTGATCGGTGGTGTGAATGTGCAGTCATCAACGACGGAAGACACGCTATTCATGGAAAGTCGTACGGTGACCGTGGATATCCCGGAAGGCCCCGTTCCAATCGAGATCAGCAACTATTTTGACATGGCGGGAAACCCCGGCCCAACCATCACCGTTCCAACATCGGGAGAACTGGTTGTTGTTGACCGTACCGCTCCCACCATCGACTCCACTGATCCTGCCGACGAGGCGAGCGTTGCCCTTCTTGATGAAATTGAGATCACGTTCACGGAAGAGGTCATCAATCTCACTGCCGGGCAATTGACCGTCAATGGATCGGCTGCTGATACCGTGACCGGATCCAATCCCTACACCTTCAGCGGCTTTGATGCTCCAGACCCGGGAGTGGTAAATGTGGGACTCGCCTCCGGTTCCACCACCGACGCGGCTGGGAATGCCTTTGCAGGGGATTCGTGGAGCTATGAGAGGGAGCCCATTTCCCTCTCCATCACCAGCACCCTGGCGGAGGATTCTGTCTCTGAAACCCAGACCCAAACGCTCACCTTTACCTTTGGTGACGACGTCACCGGCTTCGATGGCGACAACGTTTCGGTAACCAACGCCACCAAGGGAGCCTTTTCCGGTTCCGGTTCTGTCTATACACTGGAACTTACCGGCGAGGGCGGTTTGATCGAGGTCGAAGTCCCGGCCAATTTTGGTCCGGTGTTCACCGCTGCCGCCACCTTTTCCAACTTCTATCAGGACACGTGGACGGTTGAGCTGCAGGAATCGCCTCTCGTCACCATGGATCTCATCCGCATTCCCGCGGGGACATTTATGATGGGGTCGCCCACTGATGAACTCTCGCGCCAGTCGAACGAAACCCAGCACGAGGTGACGCTGACGCAGGACTTCTACATGGGTAAGACGCCGGTGACGCAAGCTCAGTGGGAAGCGATTCGAGCCTTCCCTCGAGCGCAGGAGTTCCCCGGCGGCGACATGCCTGTTCACCGGGTAACATTCTTCAACTCTCGATTTTGGTTATCTGATTTGACTGAGGCAATCACGGAGCCGGGAACGTTCAGTCTGCCAACGGAAGCTCAGTGGGAATACGCGGCCCGTGCGGGAACGACGACGCGGTTCAATTTTGGCGATGGATTGCATCCAACGAATGATGAAAGTTGCGGCACCACCACTGAGCGCACCGACAATATGTGGTACTGCGGCAACTCAGATTCCTCAACCCAACTCGTCGGCCAGAAACCTGCCAACGCTTGGGGCCTCCATGACATGCACGGCAATGTGTGGGAATGGTGCGCGGACTGGTTGGGACCCTATCCCACGGGACCTGTCACCGATCCCACGGGACCTGCATCGGGCGCGTCCCGCGTGTTTCGCGGCGGAAGTTGGGGCTTCACCGCCTGGAACAGCCGGTCGGCCCGGCGCGGCTACGACGCGCCGTCCTTCTGGAACAGCAACGTCGGGTTCCGTGTCCTTGCAGTCCGGCCCATGCCACTAACAATCACCAGCAGTGAAACCGAGCCTGTCCATCAGACAGAGACCCAGACGCTGACGTTCACCTTCGACAGTGCGGTGTCGAACTTCGATGCGGATGATGTCACCATCACCGGTGCGACAAAGGGCACATTCACCACCATCTCCCCCTCTGTATATACACTGGAAATCACTGGCGAGGGTGGATTGATCGAAGTCTCTGTCGCCGCTAATGCCGCCACCGAATCATCAGCCACCTGGGTCGGCACAGCCCCCGCCACCTTCTCCAGCTTCTATCAGGACACCTGGACTGTTGAGCTGCAGGAATCGCCACTCGTCACCATGGATCTCATCCGCATTCCGGCGGGGACGTTCACCATGGGCTCGCCGGAAACGGAACTCTCACGCGATGGGAACGAGACCCAGCACGAGGTGACGCTGACGCAGGACTTCTACCTTGGGAAAACGCAGGTGACGCAGGATCAATGGGAGGCGATTCAGGCCTTTCCTCAAGCGCAGGACTTCCCCGGTGGCGACATGCCCGTTCATTGGGTATCACACAACGACATTCAGTCGTGGCTGTCGGATTTGAACACGGCGATTACGGAGCCGGGAACGTTCAGCCTGCCCACGGAATCCCAGTGGGAATACGCCTGCCGGGCGGGGACCACGACGCGGTTCAACTTCGGCGACGGTTTCGCTTCCAACGAAACGACCGATACTGCCGGCGGACGCGGCGACAACATGTGGTTTACAGGCAACAACTCGCCGAACGGGACCAAGCTCGTCGGCCAGAAGCCCGCGAATGCCTGGGGCCTGCATGACATGCACGGCAATGTGTGGGAATGGTGCGCGGACTGGCTTGGAACCTATCCCACCGGACCTGTCACTGATCCGACGGGGCCTGCAACGGGCTCGGGCCGCGTGGTTCGCGGCGGCAGCTGGAGCGTCTTCGCCCAGCTCTGCCGGTCGGCCCGGCGCGACTTCAGCTCGCCGTCTGGCCGGGGCGACGCCGTCGGGTTCCGTGTCCTTGCAGTGCGGTAAGCGGGCCAAGTAGCGGAGGCCGGGTCCCGAGGCTTAAGCGACCGTGGCAGTAAACATGAAGGCAGTTGTATCTGGGGGGTGGTCCAATTCTTCCAATCAGGAAGAGGCCACCCCCCACTACCCCCGCCGCGCCCCCAATCAGGGAGCTCCCACTTTTGACAGCCGAGGGGTCATTGTGTTTTAATGGATGAGAGGTGAGAAAAAGAAAACGGCCTCCGGAGAGACCGTTGAATGCGAGTTAGGAGAAGATGGTACCCCCTGGAGCACGCACTTCGGAATTTATTATTCATGCCGACGCCGAGCTTGGTGGCGGCGATTGAGTCGGGGAGTCGGCCAGGATCACCCCCTCCTTATTGTCCCAAGTGGCCATTTTGTCCAATAAGGCCTTGCGCCATCTTCGGCAGTGATCCACAAGGAACATAAGACGCATTAGGAGGCCGCCTTATGTCCCGCGCAGGGGTCTTTATCAAACAGCCCTCAGGCTACCGGGCCTTCACCCCGGCCCCGCTGCCACCCCATCCGGCGGTGGCGATGGATGCTGACTTGGTGAACCTCCTGTCCCAGGCCGACCGAGTTATTGGTCGGCTGGACATGGTCACCGAGGTGCTCCCCAACCCGGACCTCTTCATCGGCATGTACGTGCGTCAGGAGGCCGTCCTGTCGTCACAGATCGAGGGAACCCAGAGCACCCTGGAAGACATCCTTCAGTATGAGATCGACGCCAGTGGTGAGCCCCAGATCGCCGACGTTCAGGAGGTCGTGAACTATGTCGCGGCCATGAACCATGGCCTTTCCCGACTCCCGGATCTACCCCTGTCGCTACGGCTGCTGAAAGAGATCCATGAAATCCTTCTTCGGAAGGGTCGGGGCAAACACTCCACTCCGGGAGAGTTTCGCAGATCCCAGAACTGGGTCGGGCCACCCGGCTCGACGCTGATGAACGCCACCTTCGTCCCGCCGCCTGTGCCTGAGATGATGACGGCCCTGGGTGACCTGGAGAAATTCCTCCACACGAACGATCTGCCTGTCCTCATCCAGGCCGGGCTTGCCCACGCCCAATTTGAGACCATCCACCCCTTTCTGGATGGCAATGGGCGCGTGGGACGCCTGCTGATCACGCTGCTGCTGTGTGAGAAGAACGTCCTGAAAAGACCAACGCTGTACCTCTCCCACTTTTTCAAGATTCACCGCTTGGAGTATTATGATCGACTGACGGCTATCCGCCAGGCTGGTGACTGGGAAGGCTGGCTTCGGTTCTTTCTCAGGGGCGTTGCCGAAGTCGGCACAGAGGCCGTGGATACCACCCGGAAGATTCTCGCGCTCCGTGATGCGCACCTGGCACTTCTGGCTGAGAAGATGCCCGGTAACAGCTACACTGCCCGTGCGCTGGATCATCTCTTCGCCTCCCCGATGACCACGGTCAGGCGCATGGAGTCACACCTATCTGCCTCCTATAAGACCGCCAATAAAATCATCGGCGAGTTTGAGAGCCTGGGCCTGCTTCGTGAGATCATGGGGTATAGACGTAACCGGGTTTTCGCCCATGAACCCTACCTGGCCCTGTTCCCCTCGCGGCGTGTCGTCCAGAGTGAGGACCAGGGCCTTCCTGAGCAGACAACGGAGGCTGAGCAATGATCGATCAGCCCCTGGAGATTCTACACTCGAACTGCCTCTGGGACGGTGAGCGCGTGATCGCAGAATACCGCAAACCCTTTGATTTGATTGCACTTGCGCTGGCTGGTGAAAAAGAAAACGGCCTCTGGAGAGACCGTTGAATGCGAGTTAGGAGAAGATGGTACCCCGTGTAGGACTCGAACCTACAACCAACAGATTAAGAGTCTGCTGCTCTACCAATTGAGCTAACGAGGCACCGATGGGCCCGCCGTCTGGCGGGGCAAGGAGTTAGGTGGTTTTCACCCCGGGGAGGCAAGGGAAATCGACTCCTCCGGGACGGCAAATTTATTTTTTGGGGACGCTACCGTGGGTTTTTGCCCAAAACTCGCCCCACTCGGCGAGAAAGTCGGAGCTGCTCCATTGCTTGTCGAGGCCCACCTGGGGGATGAGCTCGATGTTGAGGTCCTGGCAGACGTCCCACTCGGGAATGTTGGTGTAATCGGTGCGGTCGCCCCCCTTGGTGAAAACGTGGGGGCGCAGGCGGCGGAGGGCCTCGCAGACGGTGGGGTCGTTTTCCACTTCGAAGGGAACAACGAAGTCGACGCCGCGCAGGCAGGCGACGATGTGGCAGCGGGTTTCCAGGTCCTGAAACGGCTTGCCCTTTTTGTCGCGCAGGAAGTTGTCGCCGTTGACGACAACGACAAGGGTGTCCTCGTGCTGTTTACTTTCAATGATGCAGGTGGCGTGGCCGGGGTGGATGGGATCGTAACCGCCGGAGGTGCAGACGATCCGCCCAAGGGTGGGGCGAAGGGCGTCGATTTCCTCGAAGGTGGCGATTTTGGCGTATTTTTCCATGAAGCAGGGCTGCCTGTTGTCCGGTTTGCCGGGGGTGGGTCGGTGCTGCTTTCTCCCCGGAAAAGTTGATAGCTTGGGCGGCGGGGTCCGTGTGGCAAGGGGGATTCACGGCGGGGGAGAACTCTTCCTTGACCCGTTTGCAGGACGCCGCCCTTCTGGCCCCTTGTTGGACGATGACGGGGACGGCGCCCATTTGCGCGGAAGGAAGATGATGAAACCGGGACCAAGAAAGCTGCGCATGGCACACATCATCACCGCGATGACGGTGGGCGGCGCCCAGCGCATGCTCATTGACCTGCTTCGCGTGATGCCGCCCTGGGTGGAGCCCCGTGTCTATACACTATACCGGGGGGAAATGGCGGAGGAACTCAGGGAATCGGGCATTCCCGTGGAGGAATTCAACTACAAGGGAGTACGCTCGCTCCTTGCCATTCCCCGCTGGGTCGGGCGATTTCGCGACTTTCGTCCCCACATTGTCCATACGCATCTCGGCAAGGCGGATCTGACAGGACGGACGGCAGCGTATCTCGCCGACACACCGATCATCATGACAACCTGCCACAACACCGATGATTGGAAGGACAAGCCCCACCTGAATTTCCTCGACAACATTTCACTAAAACCGGCAACTGCGGTTATTTGTATATCCAAGGGAGTGACGGATTTTCTCGTCGATCATGGTTACGACCGCAGTCGCACACGCCTCAGTTTCGTTCGCAGTGACCTGGCCGGGCGCTTTGGTCCGGAGGTTCTCGCCGACTCCTCCCGCCATGATATACGTCGCGAACTCAGCATTCCCGACGACACACTGGTGACGATCATGGTGGGCCGTTTTTATCCCCAGAAGGCACACGATGTGGCACTGCGCTCCCTGGCACGGATGGAGAAGGGCGGCCTTGGGAAACACGTGCTGCTCCTTGCCGGAGACGGCCCATTACGTCCGGAAATGGAGAGGTTGGCGGCGGATATACTGACTCCGGGAAGTTACCGGTTTCTGGGGAACAGGAAGGATGTGCCGGCGCTCCTTGCTGCTTCTGATGTCTATCTCATGCCGTCACGGTGGGAAGGGTTCGGCCTCGCCCTGGCGGAGGCATGCGCAGCAGGGCTGCCATCCGTGGTGTCCGATGTCGTGGGGATGAAGGAACTTGCAGACAGCTGTGGCGCCTCACTTTACGTACCCCCGGAGGACGAGGCTGCACTGGCGGAGGAATGGTCCAAACTTCTCGCGGATGGCGAAATGCGTCGTCGTCTGGGCGAAGAGGGCAGGCGCAATGCCATTGAAAAGTGGGATGTCCGCATCATGGCACGGGAGTATCTTGGTATATACGCAGACCTTTGTCGCGCATCAAAGAAAATGGACAAGGCCGACCTGCCCCCAGAGTTTCTTGATTTTCCGACAAACCCAAGTACCAAATAAGACTGACCCTGTCCAGTTCCTACCGGTTTCCCTTCCCGAGTGCCACTGCCAGCCGGGCGGCGAGTGCGGCGTTGTTTTCCAGCAGGCGCGTGTTGGAAAAGACGCTTTGTCCCTCGCTGGCTTTTCTCAACGCATCGAGCAGGAACGGCGTGACGGCACGGCCTGTGACGTCGGCCTCCTCCGCACCGGAAAGCGCCGCCGCAATGGCATTTGTATAGACATGCTCGGCAAGCTCGTGTTGTTCCGGGATGGGATTTGCCACCACAATGCCCGATTCCAGACCGAGGCTCCAGTGGGTGGAAACAGCCTTGGCGAGGGCGTCCATATCGTCGAAGCGTGCGTCGACACGCTGCCCACTTTTTCTCCTGTAAAACGCAGGGAATTCATCCGTCTGCCAGCCGTAGGTGGGAACACCGAGGGTTTCCAGGAACTCAACAGTCTTGGGAAGGTCAAGGATCGCCTTCGCCCCTGCGGAAACCACGGCAACGGGGATTCTTGAAAGGGCAACCAGATCGTTGGATATATCCATGGTATCGGCGACACCACGATGGACGCCACCAATTCCCCCCGTTGCAAAGACGGATATTCCGGCAAGGTGGGCGATATACATCGTCGCCCCGACGGTGGTGCTGCCGGGCCTGCCGGAAACCATCCCTGCGGCAAGGTTGCCGAGGTTGAGCTTTTGGGCGTCGTCACTTTTTGCGAGGGTTTCGATTTCGCCGTCGGAGAGGCCGACACGGAGACGTCCGTCCAGAATGGCAAGGGTGGCCGGGACCGCTCCATTGTCACGGATTGTTTTTTCCAGCAAACGGGCGACCTCCACGTTTTCCGGCCAGGGAAGCCCGTGGGTAATGACGGTGGATTCCAGCGCCACCACGGGAAGGTTGCGGGAAATGGCCGAGGAGATCTCGGGGCCAATGTCGAGGTGAAAGCGGGGTGATGGCTTGCTCATGAGAGAAGGTCTCCAAATAGATCCTGCTGTATGGCTTCGGGTTCCCGGGATGGTTGCACGGAAGCCGGTGGCGGCACGGGAGCCGGTGGCGGCAACCACGGCGCCCGGTAGGATTCAGCAAGGGCGGGTGGCTGGAAGTCAACCAACGCACGCCGTGGCAGCTCGGTGCCCACCTCCCAGGCATTCATCATTTTCCAGACCCACTTTTTTTCCCAGGCCCGAACGGCATGGTAGTGGGGGTGGAGACGCTCGATGCGCTCGAACTCGGGGGAGTGGATGGCATTGCGCCCTCCGGCAGTGCGGTAGGGGGGAATGTATAGATGAAGCATTTCGTGGAAAATGACAAAGTCCAGGAACCATTGGGGAACGTGGGGGGTGTCCATGACGGGGTGGATGCGGATGAGACGCTCCAGCACGAGGGCACTTCCCAGGGTGACGTGGCGCCGGCGCGCCTTGCCGGTTCGTTCACGGCGACCCCAGACGATATGAAAGGTCAGGCTCCCGCCGAAAAACTGCTCGTTGATGCGTTGGGCTTGGGGGACAAGGTTGTGGTGTTTTCCCCGCGAGGTGCCCCTTTGTTGCCGGAGGCTCGCTGTACTGACCGTCTGGCGTTGCAGTTCCGGGACCTTGTGTTCGATGAAGTCCTTGATGGCCCTTCGATCTGATGCAGAGGGACCGGCAAGGTACCCTGCGGCTGCGCGGAGCACCTCCGGTCCCGCACTGAGAAAGACGCGGTGGATGCTGACCCGGGCACTCCGACCGTCCGGACTGGGTCGCACCGACAACATCGTCTGCCTGTTGGAGTTCAACCGCAGCTGGACCTTCTTTCCCGATGTTTCTGCAAGAAACCGGCTAAGTTCTTCCTCCGTGAGGGCCATGATACAAGTCCGGGTAAATGTTGGGTGGATGGCGGCATGGTGGTGGTGAATCACGGGCCGCCCGGATTGGGAATATAAAAGCATCGGGCCCTTCGGGAATGCCAGCGAAAGGTTCCCGGGACGGAATTTGTGACAAATGCACCGGTGATCGGTTTCAGCTTTGCCTTGGAGCGCAGGGTGTGGGAGTTTCACCCTTGAATGTCGGGAAAGGAAACCGATGAACCCGAGAAAAATCCAACAGCTTTGTCAACACCTCCGCGAGGAAATCCACGGCCAGGTTGATTACTTTACCACCCTTTGGCCCGGTTATGAGGACGCCGACAATCCCGAATCACCCCACCGCCAGCGCACGACCGTGAACCGAATGTTGGGATATGCCCTCTTCCTTGGGATGCCCACCGGCAGGAAGGATCGCGAGGCGGGGGCACTGATGACCCTCCGAAGCTGGCAGAAACAACTCGGGCCATTGCGCGATATTGATGTCATTCGCCAGTGGATTCCCAAGTGCCTCCAGGCATTTGAATCCGCCGAGACGGCCCAACCGGCAGCCGACGCCCTGCTCCAGGTCCTGGCGGAGGAGCGGTCGGCGATCCTGACCCGGGTGCGCCTCGACGCCCGGGGACTTCCCGGCGCGCGGACCCGGGCGGCACTTCCAACCGTCGTTGCCCGCTTCGAGGAAACTCTGCAAGCCATCGAGCAAAAACCCACCCTTTTTGATGCCAACCGCTCCATTCGCCAGGTGGCCCTTCCCTGGCGCAAGCGCCTCACCCCCCTCTTCGACAATCAAGCTGATGAACTGATCCACAGCTTCCGCGTGACCAACAAGCGATTGCGCTTCGTGCTGGAACTTCTCAGCCGAACCGAGGGAAAACGAACACCGTGGGGGAAGCACCTTGCATCCTCTGCACGGACCGCCGTCGACACCCACAACACCCTCGGCAGCCTCTCCGACCTCTTGATGGTCAACGAGCGACTGCGCCTGCAACGGGCACGCTGGCAGATGGAAGGAGCCGGACTGGATCAATCGGCAGCCCTTCTGGAAAGGGGACGCCTCGCCCTTGATGCGGGGCATCTCGACGATTGGTTCGCCCACTGGCCACAACTCGTGGCCGAAGACTTCATTCCCCTGCGGGGCTCATGAGTCGATAACCAGTAACATCAGCTCAATTTATGAACAGGATCAATGGGAGGAGGCTTTCCTGCCCGGGCGAAACAGACCCGTTTCCAGGAACACACGGGTCAGTTCCGCGGTGCGGCGGGCCATGACCAGATTGGTGTGATTACCCGGGAGCAGGACGAAGTCCTTCATCCCGGGGAAAATCGTTTCCTCCACGGCCACGGTCCCATCGCAGTCACCGGGAATCTTAAACCAGTTGCGAATGCCTGTGGGTTGGCCGCTCCCCCCGGCAATGACGCCTGCCTCGGCGCTACCAAGATCACCGGCACGCCCGGCAATGCCCAAATCACCGGCACGAAGTTGCATCGCCGCCTGGCCAAAAAGGAGGGGGAAAAGAACCCCCAGCTTCTGGTTCAGATGATTTGCAAGCCAGGTGCCCTCATTGGGTGGGGCCACGAGGACCGCACGGTGAAGGGTCGGCATGTCACAATGGGTCATTGCCCACCGAAGAATCACCCCGCCCATGGAATGGGTGACGGCGTCGAACTCACTGATGCGGCGCTCCTCCAGCCACTGGGAAAGGCGAATCGCTGTGTCGGGGATGTCCCGAAGTCGTGACGTGTAGGGGAAATAATGAACCGGGCGCCCCATGGAGCGGGAAAGCCGCCAGCCAATGGGAATCAGATGGGCGCGGGGCATGTTGAGCCCATGGATGAGGACAATGGGGCGCTGGGAGCGGGGTTGCTTCGGGGAGGGCGCGACCGCCCGTGAGGCCGACTCGGGCTTCTTTCGCTTGAGCCACTTTTTCGGGTCCGGCTTCCACATGTGAATGAATCGCCCCTGCGGAATTCTCCGATACAGGGCGCCCAACGGCGGTGCACAAGCTCAAGGGTAAATGTGTTCGAATCGCGGGTATTGGGGGGGTGTCTGCAACAATGGCGTTGACCGAGTGGAAATGAAAAGGCTTGCTCGTGTCGGCGTAAAGGAATCACAATTGCGCCTGTGGACTGAGTTGAGGTCGTATCAAGGGTTGGATTGTCAGCCATCCTGCCACACTACGAAATTGCCGGGGATGGCGAAGAGTTAAGGGGCCCATGAGCCGTTTTGAGCTAAAGGAATCCGATTTTTCCTTCAATGCATCGTTGGACCCGTTTCTTGTTCTCAAGAAAATGGGTTTTACCGATCATTCCATGTTTGTAGAGGGGGACATCGTCCGGGTTCATTGCCCGATTCACAAGGACCTTGTCCGCAAATCCCTCATTATTGATACCCACGAGAAAACTTTCAAGTGCCAGTATGCCAACTGCGAGGCCCACGAGGGGGGCCTGCTGATTGAGTTGGTGGCGCTTTACTACGATTGTGATGTCCGGGATGTTTCCAAGGCGCTTTTCGGCCAGGAGGACAAGTCCCGTGACCTGCTTTTCCGCGGGGAAATGTTCATCAACCAGGGTCGCCACCTGGAGGCCCTTCCCTACCTGGAGCAGGCCTGTGATTTCAGTCCCCGCGACGAAGTAACCCGATGCAAGCTGGCGGCCCTTTATCTCGAGCTCGAGCGGAAGGACGACGCCTACCGCGAGTACCTGAGTGCGGCGGAAAGTTACGCCGTTCGGGGTGAACTCGACAAGACGCTGTCGATCTACAACATTCTCATCATGCTTCAGCCCGGTGCGGTGAAGGCGCGCAAGGAGCTTTCCTTCCTCTTTTCCCGCATGGGTCGCCCCGATGCCGCTGCCGAGCAAATCAAGTGGGTGGTCGATTTCTACATGAAATACGGCCAGCACAAGGGCGCCCAGGAGGCCTGCGAGCAGATTCTCGAGCTCGATCCCGAGAACGCCATGGCCCATCACCTGATTGGCAAGATCATGCAGGACGCGGGCAAGCGGGTCCAGGCGGTGCAGAACTACGAGAAGGCCGCGCGGTTGTTCCTCGCCGAGGGGGAATTGACCCGTTCGCGGGCGGCATTCGATGAGGCCAAAGCCCTCGCCCCGGACAACAACCGTCTCGACGACCTTCAGGAACAGATCAACGAGGCCATTTCCGCCGCGCCACAGGACGAACGCGACCGCCTCGAAAAGTCCGCCGAAGACATCGCCACGGAAGAGGAACAGTTTATCACCTGGCTCAACGATGTGGACCAAAAGCTGGCCATGGGTGATGAGAGAATCGACTCGCGGGACGGCATCCGCATCGGCCCCGATGGAATTCCCATATCCTCGAGCGCGGAAAACCCCCTCCCCTCCAAGGATGGGCTGTCGAGCTTCTTCGATGAAATGCCCGAGCCCGACCCCCTTGCTGCCTCCTCTGATTCGGTTTCCCGGCCATCTGGTGTGGCCAAAACACCGGAAACTTCGGAAATTTCCCCCGAGGACCGACGGGTTGCCATGTGCCTGAACGACATGCGCGAGCTTGACGGCAACCAGATCGAGGCAATGCGCCAGCAGCTGATCAGCATGTTCACAGATGTGCGACGCTCCTACGAGGAGGGTACCCTTTCAGACTGGGAAATGCGCACCATCAAGGACTTCTACAAGAGCTTCTGTGTCGCCGTGGATATACATCGCAGCGACAACCGCTGAATGTTGCCAACCAACATTTGACAAAGCCGCAATAAGTCTGTTGACCATGGGAAAACGATGCACGCAAAGTTTTCCGGGCATTCGCTGATGCGAAAGGGTCGCACATCGTCGGCAAGGAAAGGCTCCATCGTGTCCTCATCGGAAACAAAGTTCATACAAATCGCCTTCCAGAGAAGGCTCCTTACCAGAAAACAGGCGGAACTCATTCGCGAGGAACTGGAAACCTTCCCCGGTGAATCGGCGGGATACCTCATGTTGCGCCGCCATTACATCACCGAGGACCAGCTTGCCGATCTCAACCAGGAGCTCTCCGAGCACCACGCCACCGATGGTTCCATGCCCGAGGAGGACTTCGATGAGCCCACCGCCGGCACGACGGATGCAGAGTATGACCCAACCGCGACCCAAAAGGTGGATCCCTCCCAAATAGTACAGCCGGAACCGGATCCGGAACCGGAGCCCATCGAACCCGCCGCCCAGGCAAAGGTCAACATGCCCCGCAATCTTGCCGGGTTCCTCCAGCTTGCCCGCCACTGGAAGGCATCCGACATGCACCTGTCGGTCGGTCGCCCGCCGTTTTTCCGTATAGACGGCACCCATCGCTACATGGATGTGGAGCCCCTTTCCCCCGAGCTTGCCCAGCAACTGAACTTTTCCGCCCTCAACGAGACACAGGCGGAGCAGGCCCTGCGCGACCTGCAGCTGGACTTCGCCCTCGAGGTCCGCGGCGTCGGGCGATACCGCTGCAATGTCTTCAAGCATCGCCTCGGATGGGACGGTTCCTACCGTGTCATCAGCACGAAAATTCCCACGGTGGAGGATCTGGGACTCCCCACCTCCGTCAAGGTTCTCACCGAATACCAGCAGGGGCTTGTGATGATCACCGGCCCGGGCGGGTCGGTAAAAACAACGACGGCGTATGCCCTCCTGGACCTGGTGAACCAACGGCGGCGCGACCACATCATCACCGTGGAGGACCCGGTGGAGTATATCCTTCGCCCGGCAAAATGCCAGATCATGCAGCGGGAGGTGGGAAGGCACACAAAGAGTTTCGCCACGGCCCTGCGCGCGGCCCTGCGTGAGGACCCGGACATCATCCTCGTGGGTGAAATGCGCGACCTGGAGACGACCTCCATCGCCATTTCGGCGGCGGAAACGGGACACCTGGTCTTTGGAACGCTCGGAACCAGCACGGCGGCGCGAACCGTCGCCCGCATTGTGGATGTCTATCCAATCAGCCAGCAATCCCAGGTCTGTGTCATGGTGGCCGAATCCCTCCGCGGTGTGATCACGCAAAAGTTGCTTCCGCGCAGGGACCACCAGGGGCGTGTTCTTGCCTACGAAATTCTGATCAACACCAGCGGCATTGCCCAGCAGATCAAGGAGGGCAAGTCGCACATGATCAATTCATTGATCCAGAACGGCAAGCGCCAGGGAATGTGCCTGATGGACGACACACTTCGCAAACTCCAGGAGTCGGGCGTGATCAGTGGCTCCATGGCCTACCACC
>JAFIGB010000009.1 GCA_020831705.1 Candidatus Sumerlaeia bacterium
GCGGAGGAGTTCCGCGGGAATTTCCACGGAGGGATATCGCCGCCGTATCTTCGCAATTGCCGCAGGCCGAATCCGGTTCATCAGAAATTCCTTCCATCCTGCCCGGGCGACGTGTTCGTGGGTGACAAGGGTGCCCTCCCCATCGAGCAACCCGACAAGTTTGGGAAGAACCTTTTCCAGGTCCGGAACGTGGTGGAGGGAATCCTTCGCCATGAGGAGGGAGAAATGCTCCCGACGGAAGGGGGGATGTTCCGGTTCGGCGCGTATATAATCAATGCGGCGCAATCCCGTTTCCCGGGCGTGCTGGCGACCGAGGGCGATCTCCTCAAAACTTGGATCGAAGCCGATCATGCGGACTCCCTGCCGCGCTGCCTCAAGGCCGAATTGCCCCCCTCCGCAACCAACATCCAGCCCCCACTTTCCATGCAGGTCCCCGAGCCTGGAAAAGAGCATTTCCCCCGAGCGGGGTGTATAGAACCCCCATTTCCTCCAGGTGTCGCGGTCGTCCCGTTCGAGGATTCCGGCGACAAAAAACCGGGGGTGGGAGCCACGCTCGCGAATGTCAAAGATTGCCCGATCGCCAACATCCCAGAAATGGCCCATGAACCGTCCCCAATGACGGCCCTCATCGATGATGCGCTGGTCGGCTTCGGTAACGGAATCGGCCCTCCAAAAGCCCCCGCCCGGTCCGGCCTTCAGAACTGCACCGGAAAGGGCATCCTTCCACGTCTCCAGAAAAAGGGCTTCCTCCTCCACTTCCCGCAATTCATCGCGGACCAGATCAGCGATGCCGTCCTGCACCCGAAACCACCGCCCGCACCCACTGCATGTCAGAACACCGGCCACCATCTCCCCATCGGGCGCCCGTTCCAGCATCCGCCCCACCATGAGGGGTTGATCGTCCGGGCAAACCGGGCAGCAGATTTTTTCGAGGGTAGGGCGATACACGGCGGCTTCTGTGTGCGGAGGATTGAATACCGGGCCGTTCCACGACGGCGGGCAGCCAGTCCACCGGACAGACTTGATCAGCGAAAGGGGAATTTGGAGGAGCGGTGCGGAAGTCGGCCCGGGGCGATCCGTAAATCAGCCGCCAATGGCCTGCATGCTTCTTTGGAAGGGATCGTTCAGGGCCTCAAGGGCGTCGTAGCGTTCGGCACGGATGAGGAACTGGTGGCGAAGGGCCTCGGCGACGGTGTCGCGGTCCCGCTCGGCGATTGCCGGAGCCAGTTTGATTTCCTTGGGGGAAAGGAGGCATGGCTTCAGGGCCCCATCGCTCGTCATGCGCAGTTTGTTGCAGCTGAGGCATTTGGTGTCCGACATTTGGCTGATGAATCCGATACGGGCGCGGCTTCCCACAACCCTGTATGTCGTTGCCGGGCCGTAACCAGTGCGATTGCCGCCGTCCTCCGTCTCCAGATGAATGCCCTGATCGGCAAGACGTTCCTTGATTTCCTCGACGCTGATGAAGTGGCGGTGGAAGTAGTCCTTCTGGCCAAAGATCGGCATTAGTTCGATGAATCGCACCTCAATTCCCGTTCGTTGCGAGAATTCCAGGAAGTCGGGAATTTCGTGATCATTGAATCCACGGAGGAGCACCGCATTGACCTTCACGCGGTCAAGAACCTGACGGGCGACCTCGATGCCCTCAAGACACCGCTCCAGCGATCCGCCACGGGTGACGTCGCGATATTTTTCGCCGTCAAAGGTGTCGAGGGAGACATTCACCCGCTTCAGGCCAGCCTCCCGAAGTGGCCGCGCCATGCGTCCCAGCAGAATGCCGTTGGTTGTCATGGCAATATCGTGGAGCCCATGGCGGGCAATGCGGCGCACCCAGTTGACGAGGCCGGGGCGGATCGTTGGTTCACCGCCGGTGATGCGAATGGCTTCGATGCCGAGGTCGTTGACACCCACATCGACAAGGAACTCGAGTTCCTCCCAGGAAAGCTTGTGGGGATGGGTGGCGGCGCATCCCTTCACGGGGTTGCAGTAGGTGCAGGAAAGGTTGCAAAGGTCCGTGACTGAGATGCGCAGGTAGCGGAGACGGCGCCCGTATCGATCCACGACGGGCCGGAAGGAGGCCGTCTCCCCACCGGGAATTTCCTGCTGCAGGACATCTGTGGAATGGGTCACCGAATCAGCCAACCTCCAATCTGACAGGCCATCATGCGAGAGGCATGCCCGGGAGGCAAGGGGTTCAGGATCCTCCACATCCGCTTATTTGTCGGAATAGAGTTCCTCGTAGACCTTCTCAAGGTGGATTGCCTTTTCCCAGAATGGCTGGGGAGTCCTTCCTTCCAGGACGTCGATGAGGAGATCCACATGGGTATGCCACCCACTGGAGACGCTGATTTCCTCGCGACGGTCGCGGAGGAGTCGGTGCGTGAGGACCAGTTGGACGTCCTCACCCTCGGGGGCGAGCTCGAAGGTCACCTCGGAAAACTCGCTGCCATCCTTTTCAAACCACCGGAACGTCAACTTTTTGGGTGGTTCACAATGAACGACCTCCACGTCGAAGGTACCCCCACAAGCATCCTCGCGGTATTCCTCGGGGATATTTTCCTCGTGGGGTGTCAGGTTATCATGGTTGAAAATCAACCTGCCCCGGGCCCCTGGCTGCAATGGCCAGGGGCCACCACCGAACCACTTGGCCCGCTTGTCCTCGTCCACCAGATACGACCAGACCCGCTCAATCGGGCCGGGGAGTCGGCGTTCGAGGCGCACTTCCCCGGCCACCACCAGCTTTGCATGGTTTTTCCGCTCTGAAGCCATTGTGTAGATCTCCTATAAATCAGAATATATTTAAGAACAATGTTAAGGGCTGATTCAAGATGGTACTTCATTGACTTGCTTCTCCTTTCCTGTTTGTTGACTGGTCCTCTTCAGATTCCTGATGAAGCAGCTCCTCCAGGGCGTCGAGCCGGGCCGTCCAGAAGGAGCGCTGGCGGTCAACCCATTGGGCCACTTCGTCGAGGGGTTCTCCGTTGAAGGAGAGAAAGTGCTCGCGCCCAACGCGCCTCCGACGCACGAGCCCGGCACGCTCCAGAACGCGGATGTGTTTCGACACGGCATTGAGTGACATGTCGAACGGTGCCGCCAATTCGGTGACACGGGACTCCTTGAGGGTGAGGGATTGAATAATCGCCCGCCGGGTCGGATCGGCAAGGGCCATCATGGTGCTGTCGAGTTGGGGGGGGTGTGTCGCTTCCATATTCAACCTCTTGGTTGAATATCTGGGGCGCAGGCATGGTGGGTCAATGGATTTCTGCAATGTTTTGCGTTCAAGGGGCGCGCCTGATTTCAGGGCACTGGATGGGATCAGTTCACCGGGCTAAAAGGGCCGATTTTCCTTTTGACGTGATTGGGCCATGGGGACGACGCTTCCCCACGCCGCAACGGGATTGCCGTTGTGTTTCATTCACCATGACCAACCGGAAAATAACATGTCCGATCAAAGCCAGGAAAGCCTTCCCCAAGCAGCCCCCGTCGAGGAGGAGACAAGCACCGAATCTCCGGAGCTTCGTTCCATTCTCGACGGCCTCAAGAGCCTCGTCCCCCAGGCGCGAGCAGCCATCTCCAAGGCCAATGACCTCAAGGGTCTGGATGCCGTTCGGGTGGAATATTTGGGCAAAAAGGGGCACCTGACGGAGATCAACAAGCGCTTCGGCAAGTTGTCCACGGATGAGCGACCCATCGCCGGGCGCATGCTCAACCTCCACAAGGGCGAAATCCTCACGCTTTTCAAGAAGCGCACCGATGATCTGGAAGCACGGGAGCTGGAGGACACCCTTCTCAAGGAAACGGTGGACGTCACCCTCCCCGGCCTGCGGCCACCCCTTGGCGCCCATCATCCCGTTGCCCAGGTGACACGCCAGATCACCGACATTTTCATGAACATGGGCTTTTCCCTTCGTTATGGCCCCGAGATTGAAACCGAGTGGTTGAATTTCGACGCCCTCAATGTTCCCCGGGAGCATCCCGCCCGCGACATGCAGGACACGCTGTACGCTGATCGCGGATATGTCCTCCGCACGCATACCTCCCCCACGCAGGTGCGCAACATGCTCGACATGGAGCCACCGATGGCCGTCATCACGACGGGCAAGGTATATCGCCACGACAGCGATGCCACCCACTCACCGATGTTCCACCAGATGGAGGGTTTCGCGGTGGGCGAGGGGATTTCCTTTGGTCACCTGAAGGGGGTCCTTCATGAGTTCCTTGAGGCGTTCTACGGCGCGGGAGTGAAGGTGCGTTTCCGCCCCTCCTTCTTCCCGTTTACGGAACCAAGCGCCGAAGTTGATGTGTGGTCCGATGCCCATGGCGGCTGGATCGAGGTTCTCGGCAGCGGCATGATCCATCCCAACGTCCTGAAGAACGGCGGCATTGATCCGGAGAAGTACACCGGTTTTGCCTTCGGCCTTGGTATAGACAGGTTGACGATGATCAAGTACAACGTCCCCGACCTGCGTTTGCTCTTCGAGAATGACATCCGCTTCCTCCGCCAGTTCCAGTAGGGGTCGACAAGCCCTTGAATAGACTTCCAGGTGAGGGAATGCGCCCGTGATTTCTGGAGACCCGAAGGTTGAGTTGCGCCATCTCGGCGGTGCGTACCGCCGGTTGGACGAGATTTCCCGCTGGGAGGATCATCGTCTCTATCATGTGGAGGAGGAGGTCTCCCTTTGGAGCCCCGCCCAGCACGTGGAACACATGGCGCTGGTCAATATTGCGTCGTTCCATGGCGTTCGTGCCCTGATCGAGGATGACGACAAGAACGCCGACATTCTCCGGCGGGGGAGGCCCCGCTTCGTGGTCATTCCAATGTTCCTCTTGGGGTTCATACCACGGGGGAAGGGGAAGGCGCCCGAGGTATATTTCCCTGCTCCGGATGTGGATCGGGAAGCAGTGCGGAAGAACATTGCTGAAAGCCGGTCGGGAATGTCCTGGGTGGCGCAAAATATCCATCACCTCGGAGTCGCCAGGGGGCGCCTGGCCCATCCGATTCTTGGCGCGTTGAACGCACGCCAGTGGCTCCGTTTCATTCGCATCCATACCACCCATCACCTGCGTATCATTGATGAGATCGACGCCGCCCGCCTCAACAAGGAGTAGGCGCCGGTGTCCCTCAATCCTCCCACCACGCGCGCCGTCTCCATGGATTTCATGCGGGGTGTGGCGATCCTGCTTATTCTTCCGGTCAATCTACTTGGATTTACCGTGGGGGGGTATGCTGCCTTTTGGCCGAATTTCCCTTATGATGCCGGGTTTCTTGACCATGCGGCCTTCTTTGTCACCAGCTTTTTTGTCCAGGGGAAGGTCTACCCACTTCTTGCATTGATGTTTGGTTAGGGCGCCTTTTTAGCCCTGCGAAAATTTAGTTCCCAGGGAAGATCGTTCACTCCCTGGTTGTATAGATTGCTGG
>JAFIGB010000013.1 GCA_020831705.1 Candidatus Sumerlaeia bacterium
CGGACGCCCATCGCCTCCCCCGTCTATCTGCGTTCGGGTCTGGAGGATGTGGTGCTCCATGCAGGGGCCTCCCCGGAGGATCCCACGGTGGAGTGGCAACCGTGACCTGTATAGACCAACCGAAGGACTTGTCCCCTTGTCCCTGAAATCCATTTTTCTTCCCGGCGGTCTCCTGCTTGCCATCCTGATCGGCCTGATATACCCCACCCCGGGGGACGGTGCCGCTGGATTGAGCCTCGGCCCCATGGGTTTACAGCAATTTCTCATCATCCTTGTGTTCCTGATTTCGGGGTTCAAGATCAAGAGGGGGGATTTCCAACTCGGTGGCAAGTTCCCGATGGTGCTCGCCGCGGCACTGGTGATCAACCTGCTCCTTGGCCCGGCCCTGGCGGTCGCCCTGACTCGATTCGTTGCCACGTCGGAGGGATTCTTCCTTGGGCTCATCGTCATGTCCTGCGTCCCGACCACGCTTTCCTCCTGCGTGATCATTGTGCGCACGGTGAATGGCAACGTTGCCTGGGCGTTGATACTCATGGTTGCCTTGACGTTTGTGGGCATCATGGTCCTGCCGTTCACCCTCGCGATTGCCCTGGGTGTTGCGGCGGATATACATGTTCCCATCGGGGCCCTGTTGCTTCAGATCTTCCTGCTGCTTCTGCTGCCACTTTTCATCGGCATGGGTATCCAACGGACCGGCCTCAAGCTGAACCACCCGATTGTCGACTATCTGCCGCCGACCTCGATTATTCTCATTGTATGGATGGCTGTTTCGGGAAATGCGGATGCGCTATCCAATCTTGGCGCCCTTGACATTGCGACCTTTTCCCTTTCCGGGCTTGCCGTTCATGGGGGACTGCTGCTGGCCAGTTGGGCTGTTTCCAGGATGCTTGTCCTCAATACTCAGGACGCCATTGCCCTGATCATCGTGGCGTCCCAGAAGACCCTTCCCATTGCGATTACCGTGCTGATCGCCTTCCCCGCCAGTGTATTGGCAAACGGAATTCTCGGAATCGCCACCGTGGTCTGCGTGGTATTCCATTTTACCCAGATTGTTTTTGATTCGATATTGGTGCAGCTGTTTCCGAAAGGCCGTTGAGTGAATCGGGGAGGAAGTCAAACAAGCTCCCTCCCCGAATTACCTCAATGAAGGAACCAGGAATCGGTAAATTCCTCGTCCTCGTCGTCCGCCTCCACCAGTGTGAAGCGCAGGGCATCAGCGATCAGGAACTCGTTCCCCGTCGTGTTTCCCCAAAGGGTGATATAAAGGCGCCCCTCGTTGAAGTGATACGCCTCCTCGGTGGAGACCGCATCCACGTTGATGAACCACCCACCGGTATTTTGATTGTTGGGGGGGGCGCGATGGCTGGTCACCGGATTGATGACATTACCTTCCCCATCTACGAAGCGATATCGTGCGCCCTGGGCAAAGACATCGTTATTACGTACCCATCCGGAAATCGACCAGCGCCCTTCCCGGGGAAGATCAATAACCCAGGTTGCAAAACTGCGCACCGGGAAGTTACCGGGCTGGTAGTAGCGGGCGTTGCCGTCGTAATACCCGGGAAGCGTGGAGGTCAGCCAGGTACCACCCACCGTGCTGTCTTCGTAATTGAGAAAACGTGGGGAACTGTCCACGATGATTTCGCCGCCAACGGGGAAGTCGGAGGCGGGCCTTTCCGGTAGGGGCTTGTGCTCGGGGCTGGCCGGTGTCGCTCCCTGGCGTTCAAAGCGGAGCGCCGCCACGTTCATCCGGGAGTTCTGCGACGTACCCACATTTGTCTGGGTACTGTTGTCGATCTCGACGAAGTGTCCCTGCCCGGAGGCAAAGTTAATATCGCCGATATACTTCCAGGAGTTTCCAGCCGATGCCTGCGTGAGGTTGAAGGTCGTTGTGTTCTCCCCCCCAACGCCATTGAACCGGGCCGTGATACCCAGCGCATTGGAGCTGGCAAAACTCGGCGTGGTGATAAATACGGAGTAGGTGCCCGAGGACATGCCTGAAGGCGTGAAGCGCACCTGGTCGTTCCGGCCATTGGCATCCCCGGGAAGGGCGAAACGGGTTCCAATACCGGATGTCAGTCCCTCGGCGCTACTGTGGACGCTGCTGTTCTGGAAGGATCCCGATTCGCTGTAGTCGGAAATATTCAGCCCCCCGGCACGCGTCTCCACGATATAGACCGCACCGACGGTATTGTTGATGGTGCTGATTTCAGTGAGCGCCCGGTTATTCCAGTCGTCAAAGGCGGCAACGCGGTAATATACATTTCCTGTCGGAGCCATTGCATCCTGAAAGCTGAATGAGGCACGTTCCGAATCAACGTCCCACCACTCCATGACCTGATTCGCCCAGGTGAGGGGAACATTGCTCTCAGTGGAGCGATACAGGCGGTAATTCACGGGGAGGTCACCGTCGTCTGCTGGCTCGGGGCGATCGAATGTCACGACGGGGCCATCATCCGAGATGGTGACGGAAAAGTTTGCCGCCGGATTGGGTGGGACGAATTCCTGGCCAATCTCGTTCTTGTGCTCCATGATCGGGGGAGGCAGGTAATCGACCATCGGGCCCGACCCGGTGAAGAGTTCCCGCGAGATGAGATCCCGCGGTGTATTTGCCCCGAGAAAAACAGCGTTATAGGCGTACATGTTGATCCCGTCCGGCGGGCGGGTTTGATCCTCCAACTGCCTCACAACATGAAGGTGACGGGTCGCCCCATCATTGGTGTCACGATCCTCCAGGAGATAGGCCCCGGTGGCAGCGGTAACCGGACGTGTCCACTCGTCGCCACTTTCAGCAAGCCGATTCACAATGGAATTATATCTGGTAATTGTTGTACTGATCGCCGGGGAGTAGGCACCAATGTGAAGGGTGTCTATCTTGCCGTTGGCAACCCAGTAGTTATAGCCCTGGCCAAGGTTTGCCAGTGAATCGGTGTAGGTCACCAAAAAGGCAGAAACATTGACCCATGGATTTTCGATCATGACCTGGTCGTAGACCTCCTCGACGAGGAGGTTGAGCTGGTCCCTTCGCCAAAGGTTCCACGCATTTTCCAGGGTTCCGGGGTTGCCGGTGTTTTCCGTGTCAAAGTTCCAGCCGGTTTCCTCCTGGAATCGCTGCTTGGCAATGGGATGGTAGCCGGAGTTGCTTTGAATCAGGCGGATATAATCGAAGTGCAGACCATCAATGTCATAATTCCGGACGATGTCCATATAGACATTGAAAACATACTCGCGCACCTCCGGAATTCCCGGATCAAGGGGGGTGTCGCCATCGTCGTCCGGATTGTACTGGGT
>JAFIGB010000034.1 GCA_020831705.1 Candidatus Sumerlaeia bacterium
TAAGGGTTACATTTGCGAAGTTTCCCCTTCGCCTTCCCGGTTGTTTTTCTGGTCGCGTTGTCCTCCCCGAGGGAATGGATGTGGAGGATGTGTCGCTCTCCCTTTGCTGTGAAGAAATAGGGGATTTGATCTCCGAGGAGCAGTTTCTGGACGATGATCCCCTTGTGGCGTTGCCCATCAGGAGTGTCCGTGTAAAACCATCGCGATTCCGTTTTGCCCGGCGTCTATCACCGGAGGAGTGTCACCAGTTCGGCCCCCGTCCCGATGAGGATAAATGGTGGCTCGAATTGCGGCCTGTGGGGGTCACCTATCGTGGGGAGCCCTTCGGCCCCAGCGAGATCGCACTGTCCTACCCCCTCGATGTCTACAATACCCAGACCCGCGATACCGTTGGCGATCCGGATGAGGGTGAAAATCAGGCGCCCCCGAAACTGATGGGGGTGGGCGAGGATGTGTCCCCGTTCAAATGGCTCCTCAAGGAGTTCAAGGCCAGCACCCTGCTGGGACTGATCCCTGGCACAATCATGGGCGGCTTATCTGCTATACGTTGGTTGATGCACGACGACGCATTCCTCGCAAGCATCCCCGAATCCTTCCTCAGAGGATTCCTCTTCCTGTTCGCACCGCGCTTTCTTGTCGGTATTCTGGCGAGAACCAGACGGAGCATCCGCCACCACCTGCTGGTCAGTTTTGCGTGTACCTACGGCATGGCGCTTACCTACGCACTGATCAAATACCTCGTATTGGCTCCCCTGGGGACCACGGAAGTTTCACCACTACCCAGCAAATCCCTGGTGATACTGGCAACAATCTCCGGATTTATACTTGGTGTCTATGCCGATGAACTCCCCGATATCTACCGCAACTTTGGCAAGGAATTCAGGGAGGCCAGGAAGCTGGAGGAGGATGTATAGACATCCTCCTGCCCGTATTTAATGCCCATATTCCGAAGGAATGAATCACCTTGATCGGGCCCCGTCATGGCCTCCCAAAGATTTCCGGGCGTTGTAGATGAGAACCGATGATTCTCCGCGGTTGCCCACTACCAACCAGAAGAATGATTGTAAAATCGGAGTTTCAGGATTCTCCCGAGGCGGGATTCCCGCGTTTTGAATTAATAGCGCCCGGTGGTGTTTTTGATTGTGATGCCCCCTGGGTGGAGCTTGGATGGATCTGGGTTTGATGAGTTCACGTAGGTCGAAAGGGTAGGTGCATGTGCTGCATGATAATGCGCTGGCTGCGCGAGGCGGGTGAGTTTTTTTCCCCGGGGAGGCGGGTTGCTGTCTGGGAATGGGTGGTATTGGGTGTGACCTGTTTGGCGGGCCTGTTCGTCCGCATGGCCCATCTTGCCCGACCGATCCAAAACGACGAAGCAGCGACGGTCCTGGAATTTGTCGTGGTGCCGGTGAAGACACTGCTGACAAGCTATTCCCTGAATAATCACCTGCTCAATTCCTTCCTGACCAAGGTTTCGATTCATTTCTTCGGGTTGACAGAGACGAGCGTGCGTTTCCCGGTGCTGGTCGCGGGGATGCTGTCGATTGTCATGGTGGCATTGGTGGGGGCCCGGTTGTGGTCGATGCGGGTGGGTCTATTGGCCGCTGCAATGGTTGCCTTCAGCCCGTTCACCATCTATTACTCGGTAACGGCTCGTGGGTACATGCTCCAGACGCTGTGCTTCCTTGTGGCATGGTTGGCGACTGCTGTCTATCTGGAGGGGCTTCGCGAGCAGGGGAAGCGATCAGTCGGCGCCCTTGTTGTGGCGTGTTTGGGACTTTGGTTGGGATTTGTCGCACTCCTGACAATGTTATATGCAGCCCTTGGAATTGGGGTCTGGTTGTTGTTGGTGACACTTATGGAACGAAGGAAGTTCTTCCTCCACGATGTTGCACCTTACGTCATCGCATCGGTGGTGGGAGCGGTGTTGACCGTGTTGTCCTACATGGGTGTGTTTCTCACGGTGGGCGTGCGATACTTCTTCGACAACCCATGGTCAAAACCACGTGTCTATCAGGAGTTTTTTCAGGAAACATACTGGCCACTGTTGAGATTCTGGGAATCGGTGATGGCGCTCTACGCTCCCCTGCCAGCCTGGCTTCTGGTGGTTCCTGCGGTGATTGCCCTTGTCCCCCTGATTTCCCGGGAAAAAGGCGGTGTCCCCTCCCTGTTGGTCATCACGGTGGCCACAGCGGTCGTGATGCTGATCCAGCGTGGCGTGGTCCCGGCAAGAGCATTTGTCTATATGGTTCCTGTACTGGCATTGGGGATGGCTGTTGGTTGGATGTGGCTGGTGGAGGGCCTTGGCAGCCTTGTGAAACGACGCGAAGCCATTGCTGCATGGGGCTGCATGACGCTGGTCGCCATCATGCTGGTGCTGGGAATTCGCAATGCACCGGTGACACGGACCCTTGAGGCCGGAGCGGAGTATACGCCGGGGTTTGTTGCCGCAATCCTCGTCGGAAAGCATGTTCCCGAAGGCGCTGTCGTCTATTCAACCAAATCACTCCCCATGACAACTGCCCAGTATTACCTTCGCATGCATGACAGGAAGTGGTATCGTTTCACGGCACCATGGGATGCAGATGCGCAAACTATACCTGACATGCCGTCCTTCTGGCTCCTTGCCGATACGCGATATGACGCAACCCACGCGCTGGAGGAGGGACTGGAAAGCCTGGGTCTGAATCCCGATGAATGGGAGGTGGAGGAGAAAGCCGACCATCTTGGCGCGGGACTGTATTACATCACACGGCGTGAAGGATGATGGGTGATCATCTCTCCTCCCCTCTATAAATCACACCAGCCCATACTCCGCGGGAATGAATTTTTCGGTGAGGTCGCTGGCGAGAATTTGCTCGGTGAGCTCAGCCTCTTTTTCGGGCATGTCCTCCACCTGTTCCTCCATCATGTCAAGCCATGGTTCCTCGCGGGGATGGATGGAGACGAGCCCCTTTTCGTGGGCGTCGCGGAGTTCCTCGATGGCGGCAAGGACGGCAAGGCGGGTGCGGGTGTAGGGATCGTCGGCCTCCATCATTTTCGCGGATAGACGGAGAACAACGTCGGGGCGGAGGACCCATGCCTGGGGATCATGGCCGCTGTCGCTGTCGGTCAGCCAGTCTCGCAGGAGGTCGCCATGTTCGACGGAATGCGCCGAGGCGGTGTTCATGAGGCGGCAGTCGTAGATGAGCTGTTCCATGGAAACAACGGGAGCGTAGTCGCTGAGTAGACGGACGTTTTGCACGGATTCATTCGACCAGCAGTCGCACACGGCCTGGCTGATGTTGCCGACGGGGCTGAGGTGGGCGCAGGCGGCAGCACGGCCTTCCATGGAAATGGGCACCCCTGCGATGGCCTTCATGTAGGGACCTTCGTAGGCGCAGTCCTTACTCGGGCCAACGGCGCCAACCTCATAGGCAACGAGGCTGCGGGGAACGGAGGCCACGCGCACCAGGGCGGCAAAAAGACGGGGGATCATTTTCTGTTCGGCAAGGACCATCGCCGTGTTGGCGAAGCCGCAGGCGGTGTCTCCGGAGGGAATGATGCCCTGAGCGTTGCAGCTGGAGACGATCTTTTTCCAGAGGAACTCCATGTCACGGGCACCGAGGACGCCGAGGGCGTAAATCACTGTGGAAATATCTGCATCCAGGAGGGCGGCATCGCAGATTTCCTTCCCGCCGGTGGACTCAATGGCGAGGAGGTCGGCACCGTGTTCGGCGGCACGGTCGAACATTTCGACCATCCCCTCCCAGTATTCCCCGCGGCGCATGAGGGGAGGGCGATGGAACTCCCGACTGTCGTTGGG